>JAZTZC010000268.1:0-8525 GCA_045637265.1 Eubacteriales bacterium
TTAGTCTCACATCTATTGTAACACTACAGTTTCATATCCTAAAAAACAGAACATTCTATTGACAAAACGACAATTTTTATATATAATAAAGTAATATACTATAAAATTTAGGAGATTTTGAAAAATGCATAACATCGCATACAAACTTGCTTCTCTGTTTCTTCTGACATCATTGCTTGCCTCCTGCGGTTCCTCCGCAAATACGCCCGCTGTCACGGATGCCGCTGCGGATACCACGCCCGTCACCGAAACTGCGGTCGAAGATACCTCGCTGAAAACCGCACTGCCCGATGATCTTGATTTCGGCGGCGTGGAGTGCAACATCAGCAATATTTCAACAGATTCCTGGATCACACAGATGACAGCAGAGGACGAAACCGGCGAAACGCTGAACGATGCGATCTACCGCCGCAATCTGATCATCGAAGATAAGCTCAATGTTAAGCTGACGGAGCTATATACTGACAGAGATGCACTGCCGAAAGAAGTCAAAAATCTGCTCGCAGCAGGTGATGATACTTATGAGATTTTCGGTCTGACAGACCGTGATGCACTTTCTCTTGCACAGGAGGGCGGTATCATTCCCATGCAGAATATGCCGCACGTCGATCTGACCCGCGAATACTGGGCACAGGATCTGAACTCCGATATTTCCATCGGCGGAAATCTGTACTTCTCCTACGGTGACTTCAATATTTCCTCGTTTGAATCGGTCAATGTTCTGCTTGTCAATCTCGAAATGAATTCCCGTTATGACCTTACAAATCCTTATGATATGGTTTTGGACGGTACATGGACACTGGACAAGCTGCATGAAAATATGCTTGCGGTCGTTCAGGACCTCAACGGTGACGGCAAGTTTGATAAAGAAGACCAATACGGTATTACCTCTGCCGCAAAGCAGGTGCTTCCCTGCTTCTGGATTGCATCGGGGCTTCAGACCATTGAAAAGGATGCAGACGATCTTCCCTATCTTGCACTGGAAGGCAATGAGCAGTTTGCAAACTTTTACGAGCGGATTCTCGATATGATGTGGACGGGCAATGTCTACTTCAACTCCAATGTTCTGCCGGACTATGCGAATAACACGGTCTTCATCAACGGTCAGGTGCTTTACAACATCGTCCGCGTCGCGTTCATGAAGTTCTACCGCGATATGGATATCAACTATGCGATCATTCCGTATCCCAAGGCAACAGCAGAACAGGACAACTACTATTCCCGTTTTGAAGGCGGCGTTGTCAACTTCGTTCTTGAAACCTGCTCTGATGTTGACATGACGGGTGCTGTCCTTGAACTGATGGCGTGTGAATCGAGAAATATCGTGGTTCCCGCTTATTACGATGATGTGCTCAAGGGCAAGTACGCGCGGGATGAAAAATCAACGCAGATGCTCGATATCATTTACGGCAACCGCGTTTGCGACTTCGGTGATACCTTCTGGACCAATTCTGTTCGTGACGGTGTATTTGCGCAGAAATTTGAGCGTAACGACCGGAATTTGCAGAGCACCATCGAACGTATCAGCAAGCTCGTAAATAAAGATATCACAGCATGTATCGAATGCTTCACCAATCTTGACTGATTGATATCTACACAAAAACGCGTTCCCACAGCCAAACCTGTTGGAACGCTTTTTGCATGGCATTTATTTCCGTCTGAGAGCACCGACCACTGTGAATCCAAGAAAACAAACCAGATTCACGCATACGATCGTCGCACCGGTCGGCAGACTGCATACAAACGACAGGCACAGTCCGATGAGGAAACACAGAACCGAGGTCACCATGGAGCAGATCACAACGCCGCGGTAGCTTTTGCAGACGCGCATGGCAGTGAGTGCCGGGAAAATGATGAGCGGGGAGATGAGCAGTGTTCCCATCAGACGCATGCCGACAACGACGGTCAGCGCTGTGAGCAGGGACAGCAGAAGATTGTAGCGAGAGGCTTTCGTTCCCGTTGCCGTTGCGAAATTTTCGTCAAAGGTGACCGAGAACAGCGGATGGTAAAACAGCAAATACAGCAGCAGCACGATTGCCGAAACGACGATGGACAGGATCATATCGCTTTTGCTGATGGCTAAAATCGAGCCGAACATATAGCTGTTCAGATCGGTGTTCATACCGGTTGTCGATGCTGTAATCAGCACACCGATGGCAAGCGAGGAAGACGATAAAATCGCGATTGCCGCATCACCCTGCATGTGTCCGCGTTCGTTGAGCCACAACATGAAGAATGCGGCAGCGACGGTCACGGGAATGGCGATGGCAAGCGGTGCCAGTCCGAGCACAGCGGCGATTGCCAGCGCACCGAAGCCGACATGGGACAATCCGTCTCCGATCATCGAAAACCGACGCAGAACAAGGCTGATACCAAGCAGAGCCGCGCACAACGAAACGAGGATTCCAACCACCAGCGCACGCTGAATGAAGCTATAGGAAAAGAGGACAGAAAACTGGTCAAGGACGGTTGTCATTGTGCGCCTCCTTCTTCAGCTTTGCATGCGGCATGATTGTGATGGTGGTGATGGTGATGCACATGCAGCATGTCGTCCGTTGTGATGCAGTCACCGATCATGCGGCGGTATTCGGGCGTATTGGCATAATCATCCACAGAACCGCAGAATTTTAGCGTTTTGTCCATGTGCAGAATCGTTTTTGCCTGTTCCAGCGCACAGTGGATATCGTGCGAAACCATCAGAATGGTAATGCCGCGCTCGCGGTTGAGCTTCCGCAGAATCCCGTACAGCTCATGCGTGACAACAGGGTCAAGCACCGATACCGGTTCGTCGAGAATCAACAGCTTCTTGGTCGCGCAGAGTGCTCTTGCAAGCAGAACGCGCTGCTGCTGACCGCCGGACAGCTCACGAAACGATTTCTTTGCAAACGGCGTGACACCGAGCAGTGCCATCATTTCGTTTGCAAGTGTCTTCTGTGCCCTTGTGTAGAACGGACAGAATCCACCGCCTGCAAGACAACCTGTCAGCACGACTTCCGTAACCGATGCCGGAAAATCCTTCTGCACGATCGTGGACTGCGGCAGATATCCGATTTCGCGCGAGGTCATGCCGTGCATCTGCACATCTCCCTCCGACGCGGGGATCAGACCAACGAGGGTTTTCACAAGTGTTGATTTGCCAGAACCGTTTTCGCCGACGATTGCGGCATAATCGCCTTCTTTTAACGAAAAAGAGACGTTCTCTACCGCTGTCTGCCGCTCATAACGGACGGTGAGGTTTTTGACTTCCAATAAATTCATATGTAATGCTTACTCCGTGACACCGAGTGCAATTTTCAAAACCTCGGCGTTTTCATACATCAGATCAAGATACGTTTTGTCCGCAGCCGCTTCATCGGCAGTACGGTTATGGCAGGAATGCATACGGTATATCGGCGCTCCTGTTTCCTCGGAAATGGTTTTTGCAATTTTCTCATTGCTCATCTCAATGGTCAGAATCGCCGGAATTCCTTCTTCCCTTACCTTTTCGATCAGATAAATCATCGTTTGGGCGCTCGGCTCGGATTCTGCCGCACAGCCGGGAAACGCCGCGCGGTAACCAAGTCCGTATGCATCGCAGAGGTACCGCAACGGGAATCGGTCACCGAAGACCAGCGTACGATATTTCGCGTGTTCCGTAATTTCGTGCATCACCGTATCAAGGGTGGACAGTGCATCGACATATGCGGCGGTGTTGGCGCGGTATAACGCCTCGTTTTGGGTATCGAGTACACAGATGGCATCACACAGCGCGTTTGTGATGACAGCGGCATTGTGCGGATCGGTCCAGACGTGTTCATCGTACTCGACATGGTCAGAGTCGGGTGTCTCATGGTCGTGACCGTCATCTTCATGGTCATGGCGATGCGTGGAGCCTTCGATATGGTCTTCTTCAACGGCAGATACAAGATCGATCATGCGAATGGCTTTTTCCTCTGCACCGGGCGCGGCGTCGAGCAGAGTCTGTACCCATTCGTCTGATACTCCGCCTGTATAAATGAACAGATCACAATTCTGTACCGCGAGGATATCGGCCGGTGTCGGGTCAAAGGTATGGCTCTCCATGCCGGGACGAAGCAGCTGTTGGACGGTGACATCGGCGGCACCTTCCGTGATCTCTCTTGCAAAATCGTACGGCGGAAAAATGGTTGTCACAATGGAAAGACCGCCGTCGGTATCACTTTCAGGTAATCCCGACCCGCAGCCGATAGAAACAAACAGAACGGTGATGAGTATAAAAATTGATAGAATTTGCTTCATGAACTTCTCTCATTTTGCGTGAATTTGAAACTGATTTTCAATTTCATATTATACCGCAGTCCATGGAAAATTGCAAGCAGGAAATTGTAAACATTTCTGATTTCAGAAAATCGATGAAAGGCTGACTGTTTCCAGTTCCCGCATCCGCCTGAGTGCATCCAACAGCTGATACCGAGCAGCAATGGCAGTCGGATAATCCCCCGATTCCACTGCGGCATACAGATTCCAGACCGCTTCATCCGCACGGTTCAAGGCATTGTAGCCGCAGACATACGAAAAATAAACAACGGCATCTGCCCAGTCTTCGCCAAGGGATGCGACAGCCACCCGATAATGATCGGATGTGGTTTGATACTCAGCAGGATGGGTCGGCAGAGATTCGGTCATCCGATACATTGCATCAACCAGTGAGAGTGTATGTGTCTTGACAAACAGACAGAAGACGGTAATTGCGATCAGCAGTACCGTTGACAGAATAACACTTTTCATTTGGATCGTTCACTTGCTCCCATCGTAATCAGATTCCATTCTCCGACATCGTTCACCGTCAGAAGAAAGACATGCGACGGCTCTGTTTTCTGCTGTTTCAGATAGGCATATATCTGCCTCTCGGAAACCGATGCCAGCTTCATTCCCGCTTCGCTGAAAATTCCGTCGGCGATTAAGGTATGACTGATACCGCTTTCCTTCACCTGCATTGACAGCTCATCGGCACGCGGCGGCTGGGCGGATGCTCGAGGAATGACCGACAATCTTCCGTTTTCCTCCAAAATTGCGTATGCGATATCGGCAGGATCGGGATACCCTTTCAGACGCAGCTCGCCCATCAACTCCGACAGTGTCATCCGACAGTTTTTTAAGACCGTACGGTTGATATTACCGTATTGGATGACGATCTGCGGCGTACCGGTTACAATCCGCGAGAGTGTCGGTGAGTGCAAAAATGCAAACGAGGTCAGAATTTCCATGATTGCAAGCAAGAGTATTGGAAATACCGAGTACAACAGAGGAATTCCCGTATCGGTAATCGGCATGGCCGCAAGCTCAGACAGCATAAATGCAACAACAAGCTCCGACATCTGCATTTCGCCGATCTGTCTCTTTCCCATAAAGCGCACCGTCAGCGTTAAGAGAATGTAAACAAGCACCAGTCTGATCAGAATGACAGTCAATGCATTCCGCCTCCTACATCTTTTGATCAAAGTATGTCCGTTTTATCTCGTGCTATGCACCTTCTGTCAGTTCAGCATAGTGTACAAATCGCGCTATGTGTATTTGTGCACAATGTCGATATAGAAAGACTCGCGGTTTTTATGTTCAAAAGAGACAAAAATTTTTCAGACTTTTTTTCAAAAACCTATTCCTTTTTCCGGAAAGGTATGATATAATGGTGGTAAAGGGATTCTGCGCGACGATGCACCTGCACGGCATGGAACCCAAATAAAACAAATTTGAAGGAGATTTTCATCATGGCAAACATTCTGGATGCTTACAAGGAAAATCATGACGAAGCAGTCGTGGATTCCAACAGAAAGATGCGCGTCGCGATCATCGGCTGCGGCTGGATTGCAGATGCTCATATGGCAAGCTACTTAAAGCAGCCCGACGTCGAAATCGTCGCCGGTTGTGACCTCATTCCCGGTAAGGCAGAAGCGTTCTTCAAGAAGCACGGCGTCGAAGGCGTCAAGACCGATTACGCTTCCCACAAGGAAATGCTCGCAGACAAGTCCCTCAACCTTGACTGTGTTTCCGTTTGTACCTACAACCGTCAGCATGCTCCGTGTGCGATCGACTCCCTGATGGCAGGCATCAACGTACTGCTTGAAAAGCCGATGTGCGTTACCCTCGAAGAAGCAGTTGAAATTCTGAAGGCTGAAAAGGCTTCCGGTAAGGTTCTCTCTATCGGCTTCCAGCCCAGATTTGACAACAACATGAAGATGATCAAGAAGATCGTCGAATCCGGTGAGCTCGGTGATGTTTACTACATGCAGACCGGTGGCGGACGTCGCCGCGGTATCCCGACTCCGTTCGGTACCACCTTCATCGAAGACAAGACCGCTGGTCTCGGCGCGCTCGGCGATATCGGCTGCTACGCTCTCGACTGTGTCCTCAACGCTGTCGGTTATCCCAAGCCTCTGACTGTTACCGGTCACAAGGGCATCTACTTCGGCAACGATCCGGCTTACTATCCGAATCATCCCGAATACGCTGAAAAGTTCACCACCGACGACTTCGGCTGTGGTTTCGTCCGTATGGAAGGCGGCATCATTCTCGACTTCCGTATCGCATGGGCGATGAACATCGACACTCCCGGTGACTCCATCATTCTCGGTACCAAGGGCGGTCTCCGTATTCCTTCTACCGACTGCTGGAACGGCTCCATCGGCGGTCCTCTCGTTCTTTACAAGGAAGTTGCTGGCATCCAGACCGAAACCATCATTCCGGTTCAGGATACTCCCTACGGTCTGTTCGATATGAAGATCAGAACATTCCTCGATGCTTCCAAGAACGGTACTCCCGCTCCTGTTCAGGCTTCCCAGATCATCTACAACCAGGCAATCCTCTCCGGTATTGCTACCTCCTCTGCTCTCGGTCACGAAATCGAAATCGAAATTCCCGAAATCTGATAGTTCAGACAGTAGGATTTCCCTTGAAATCTCGTAAAAGTGCATAAACCATATGCAGCCCGGCACACCTTGCTGCCGGGCTCATTTCTTAAAATTCGTTTCTGAAAGGAATATTTACCATGGATTACGGTATTCAGTTATATTCTGTACGCGACCTTGCTTCCCAGGACCTCGAAGCGGCTCTGAAGGCAGTTGCGGAAATCGGTTATAAGTACGTTGAATTTGCAGGCTTCTTCGGCAATGACGCAGAAACCGTCAAGGGCTGGCTCGACAAGTACGGCCTGATCTGCTCCTCCACCCACTCCGGCTGGACCGAACTGCGTGACAACTTCGAAGAAACCGTCAAGTATCACAAGATCATCGGCAACAAGAACTACATCATTCCCGGTGCTGACCTTTCTACCCCCGAAAAGCTTCAGGAATTTGTTGACTTCTGCAATGAATTTGCGCCCAAGCTGGCAGCAGAAGGCATTTCCCTGCAGTACCACAACCATGCACATGAATTCCATCTGCATGAAGACGGTCAGATGATTTACTCCGTTCTCGAATGTAAGACGGACATCGATCTCGAAACCGATACCTACTGGCTGTATGTCGGCCGCACCAACCCGCTGGCAGTCCTCGATCGTCTGAAGGATCGCATCAAGATGATCCACATCAAGGACGGTGATATCGACGGTCACGGCAAGCCTCTGGGTCTTGGTACCGCTCCCGTTGCTGATGTTTACGCAAAGGCAAAGGAATACGGTATGCTCATGGTTGTTGAATCCGAAACCTGCACGCCTTCCGGTATTGAAGAAGCAAAGATCTGCTTCGACTATCTGAAGTCCCTCGAATAATCAAATAATACGGGGACAGTACCAAATTGACGACGGTACCGTCCCCTTTTCTCACGAAAGGTGAATTTTCATGAAAGACTTTATGAATGAAGACTTCCTGCTCAAAACAGAAACAGCGAAGATTCTTTACCACCACTACGCATCCAAGATGCCGATCATCGACTATCACTGCCACGTTCCGCCCAAGGAAATCGCAGAGGACAAGCGCTATGATACGATCACCCAGCTGTGGCTCGGCGGTGACCATTACAAGTGGCGTGCAATGCGCTCCAACGGTGTTGATGAAAAGTACATCACCGGTGACGCATCCGACTACGAAAAGTTCAAGGCTTGGGCATCCACCATGCCGAAGCTGATCGGCAATCCGCTCTACCACTGGACACATCTGGAGCTGCAGCGTTACTTCGGCTATGAAGGCATTCTCAACGAAGATACCTGCGACTCTGTTTGGGAGCTTTGCAACGAAATTCTGGCACAGCCGAACATGTCCGCCCGAAACATCATCCGTGACTCCGGCGTCAAGCTGCTCTGCACGACTGACGATCCGATCGACGATCTGCGCTACCACAAGCAGCTCTCCGAAGACGATTCCTACGATGTTCAGGTGCTTCCCGCATTCCGTCCCGACAAGGGTCTGAACGTCGAGCGCGCAGGCTATGCCGAATACATCGCTTCCCTTTCCGCCGCAGCTGATATGCCGATCACCGATATCGCATCCCTCAAGGCAGCATATGTCGCACGTCTTGACTACTTCGATGCACTCGGCTGTAAGACCGCTGACCATGGATTTGACGAATTTGTT
>JAZTZC010000269.1:0-2075 GCA_045637265.1 Eubacteriales bacterium
CCATAACACCCGAATCATGCGCCATGGCAATCGCGCGTCTTTGCAGCTTTGCATATTCGATCTGCTCCTCTGTTTCGATCTTCTCAATCCAGCGGTCGATGTCAGCCGGTGACTGCCGCTCACAGACACGGTCAAGCAGATCCATCTTGCGGCAGACATACGTTTCTGCCTCATGATATTCCTTTAAGTAAATGCACCGTCTCTGCCCGTGCTTGACGCAGACCGCTTTGCCCTCGGACAGCATCATTTCCAGCGCATCCTCGGCATCGTTCTGCTCAATGTTCAGCATCTGCATCACCCCGGGAATCAATTTTTCCTCGGGCAGAAAGACATGACCGTTCTGAAACGCATTGTAGGTGCAGAGATAACGGATCCCCGCGGCAATTCTGGCGGGTGCGTTGCGCTTCGTGCCAAGCTCACGTGCGATGGAATCCGCCTTCTCAAAGCTGATGCCGTAGATCTCCTCGCACAGCAGATACGGGTTTTCGCGGATGACATCGACCGCCGATCCGCCCCAACGGTTGTACACGCGCACAGCGGTGGACGGACCGAAGTAATTCTGACAAAACATCATGACGGAGCGGATGCCGAACTGCTCGCGGAAGTTGGCGGAGATTTCGGTCGCCTTCTTCTGGGAAATGCCGGGAACCTGCGCAAGCCAGTCGGGGTGATTTTCAAGGACATCGAAGGTATCCTCGCCGAACGCTTCCACGATCAGCTTTGCCGTTTTCGGACCGATGCCCTTGACCGTTTTGGAGGAGAGGTATTTGAGAATCGTGGACGTGGTTGCCGGCAGCTGCTTTTCAAAATATTCGACCTTGAACTGCCGTCCGAATGACGGATGCACGGTCCACTGACCGAGTGCCTTGACCGATTCACCGACGACGGCATACGGCATTGTACCGACAGCCGTGATGTATTCCTCATCCGAGAGCGACAGCTCACAGACGGTATATCCGTTTTCTTCGTTGGAATAGATGACGCGTTCAATGACGCCTTCCAGCTCCAACAAATCCTTTTGTTCCGGCGGGTTTGTGCCAAGCGGGGACATGTGGTCTCCTCCTTTCGTGTTTTTTACAGTGGGCATCATCAAGAATCTGTATGGACGACCATTGGTCGTCCGCTGTGGACGGACAGACAATGAAATTTTCCGTATTTGAATGGGAAAGTCGCTGTTTCAACATCAAATTTGATATGTTATCATCCTGATGTGCGGACGGCTGATAGCCGTCCATACAGACTTCTTTTGTGGCTTATATATCTCCCTCTGCCCAAAATGACCCGGACTGCAAAGATCCGGGTCACAATGAAGTTATGTAAATTATGCCAGAGCCTTTGCAAGTTCTGCTGCGAGGTCGGTTCTCTCCCACGGAGCGTCGACATCTTCGCGGCCCATGTGACCGTATGCAGCGACCTTCTGATAGATCGGACGGCGCAGACCGAAGCGGTCGATAATCGCAGCGGGTCTGAGGTCCACGAGCTCGGAGATGAGCGCGGAGATCTTTTCTTCGTCGATCTTTGCGGTGCCGAACGTGTCGATCAGAACGGAGACGGGCTTTGCAACGCCGATGGCATATGCCAGCTCGACTTCGCACTGGTCAGCAAGACATGCGGCAACGATGTTCTTTGCAACGTATCTTGCAGCATAAGCGGCAGAACGGTCAACCTTGGTCGGGTCCTTACCGGAGAATGCGCCGCCGCCGTGACGTGCATAGCCGCCGTAGGTGTCGACGATGATCTTACGGCCGGTAAGACCGGTATCGCCCTGCGGACCGCCGACAACAAATCTGCCGGTCGGGTTGACGAAAATCTTGGTGTTGTCATCAAGGAATTCTGCGGGAATGATCGGCTTGATGACGTTTTCAATGATGTCGGCACGGATCTGCTCGAGGGTTACTTCGGGATCGTGCTGGGAGGAAACGACAACCGCGTCAACACGGACAGGCGTGGAGCCTTCGTATTCGACGGTGACCTGGGTCTTCCCGTCGGGACGGAGATAGGAGAGCATACCGTTCTTGCGAACCTCGGTCAGACGCTTTGCCAGCTTGTGAGACAGGGAGATGGGCATCGGCATC
>JAZTZC010000270.1:0-3745 GCA_045637265.1 Eubacteriales bacterium
CGATCGTCGCGCCGCTGTTCTGGGGTATGCTTGCCGACCGCGCAAAATATAAAAATACGGTGCTGATTTGCACGGTGCTCCTCTCCGCCATCTGCTTCTTTTCGATCAAGGCGAACGTCGGATTTTTGCCGATGTGCATCCTCGTCGGCGTGACCATGCTGTTCATGTCGCCGTTTGCCGGTCTGATCGATACGATCACACTCGAATATACGTCCGAGCATAAGCTCCCCTACGGACCGATCCGCGTGCTCGGAACGCTGGGCTTCGGCGTGATCTCCCTCGTATCGGGCTTCTTTACCGGAAACAGCATCGATGTCATTTTCTATATTTACGTCGGTATGGCAATCCTCTGCGCGCTCGTCCTGCTCGGATGTCCGCGTATCAAAGGTCACGCAAGAAGTGAAACCGACGGAAAAACAGCGGGAAAGCTCGATCTGAAACCGCTTCTGCGCGCACATCGCCTTTGGATCATGGTCGGTTTCATGTTCCTGTGCCAGTTCGCCTATGGCTATTACTGCAATTTCTATCCGTCGTATCTGCGCGACATGCTCGGACAGCCGGAATGGGTCTGGGGACTGAATGTCCTGCTGCTCGTCGTCGGCGAGATCCCGTTTTTCCTCTTTTATAACAAACTGTTTGCCAAAGTCGGCATCCGGGTCCTGCTTTCCATCAGCGTCATCGGCTCGGCGGTGCGGTATCTGCTCCTCGGCATGACGCACAGTGTCGCGGCACTCATCACGGTCAATCTGCTCACAGGCTTCCTTGTCACCGTCGTCACCTACTGCGGCGCGATGTACATCACAAAATATATCGCACCCGAACTTCAGGCAACGGGACAGAACCTCATGTACTGCATCGGACAGGGCATCGCACGTGTCTGCGGCGGTGTGCTCGGCGGTGTCATTGACGGCAGTCTCGGAACCGCGGGCGGGATGTACGTCTTCGGCGCGGCACTCACTGCGGCATCGGTTGTCTGCCTGATCGTTGTGACACGGGATAAGTCCGACGAATGGAAGCAGTGCGGGTGAGATTTTAACGAGCCGCGTAGGGCGGGGGCTTGCTCCCGCCGCGTATCAAATTCGATGACGGATATGACAGAAAAATGATTTCCCACACATTGATGCATGAAATTGTTATGCTGAACTCCCTTGACGGCGGGAGCAAGCCCCCGCCCTACGCGGAATGAGACACGCCTGCAACACACCTATCATCTCATAAAAAGGAGGCTCCACTCATGCCCCAAAAACAAAAACTCCTCATCATCGGCATCACGATGCAGCCGGCGGGAACGGAAAAATCGTTTCTCTCGTTTGCGTCCTGCCTTGATTATGACAAATACGACGTGACCCTCCTGCTGGCCAAAAAAGAGGGTCTGTTCCTGCCGATGATTCCCGAAACCATCCGTGTCATCGAAATGGAGGACTATGCCGAAATGTTCACGCTCCACGGCGGAAACGCGATGCGCGTGATCTGGAACTCGATGGTCAAAAAGAATCCCGCGGTGCTGTTTGACATCCTGCCGTTCGCCGCAAAGATCGCTCTGCATATCGGGAACCGCGCCGATCTGACGATGGGCATGTGGTGCAAGCTCGCAAAGCGGTTTCCCGACTTAAAGGAAGAATTTGATATCGCCGTCGCGTACTGGGGCGACAAGACGATGTTCTATATGCTTGACCACGTCCGCGCAAAGAAGAAAATCGCGTGGCTGCACTTTGACTACACCAAGCCGATGCGGGACGATACCCTCTACGAACCCGCCTTTGCCGCGTGTGACTATACCGTGACCGTGTCAGGACCGATCGAGGCATCGATGAAGGCGCATTTCCCGCACCTGGCCGACAAAATCGTCTGCATGGAAAACATCAACGACCCGCGCCTGATCTGGGATCTGGCACTCCGCGGCGAGACATTCCCCGATACCCATTTCAAGGGCAAACGCATCCTGACCGTCGGACGGATTGCGGAGCAGAAGGGATACGACATGGCGGTCGAGGTGCTGGCGCGTCTTCGACGTGACGGCTATGATGTCCGCTGGTATGTCATCGGCTCGGGAACGCCGGATGATGAAGAAGCGCTCAAGCTCAAGGCGATCGATTACAACGTCGCGGACATGCTGATACTGCTCGGCAACACGACCAATCCGTATACCTACATGCGTGACTGCGATATCTATGCACAGCCCTCCCGTCATGAAGGCAAGCCAATTGCCGTCGAGGAGGCAAAGATTCTCTACAAGCCCATCCTCGCAACGGAATATCTCTCCGCGCGCGAGCAGCTGTCGGACGGCAATCTCGGCGAAATCTGCCCAATCTCCGTCGACGGCATCTATGAGGGTCTGAAAAAAATGCTTGACAACCCCTTCCTCTGCGAGTGCTATTCCGACCGTCTGACGACAGGGAAGAAGGGCAACACCGAGGAGATGCGCATCTTTGAGGGACTTGTCGGCGAAAATGTATAAAATGTATGTATATACGTACAATATGCAATAAAATACAAATTTATGTGAATAAAAATGCGAAAACACCTTGACAAAACGGGTGGAATCGTGTATAATATACGCATATTCTTTTTTGATATCAACACACAAAAAACGGAGTAACCCATGACAAAGATTTTCATTGACGGCAGTGCCGGAACGACCGGTCTGCGCATTTACGAACGAATCGGATACAGAGCGGATTTGGAGCTCATCCGTCTGCCCGAAGAATTGAGAAAAGATCCCGCGGCACGCAAAGAAGCCCTGTTTGCCTCCGATATCGCGTTCCTCTGTCTGCCCGATGCGGCGGCAATTGAGGCAGTCGCGCTTGCAGAAGGATCCAATACAAAGATCATCGATACCTCGACGGCACACCGATGTGCACCCGGCTGGGTCTACGGCTTCCCGGAAATCGGCGGACGACGGGAAGAGATTGCGGGTTCTGCCCGTATCGCGAATCCCGGCTGTCACGCAAGCGGCTTTATCGCGCTCGTCGCACCGCTCGTGTCGGCAGGTCTTCTGGATGCAGATACCGTGCTTTCCTGCTTCTCCCTGACCGGCTACTCCGGCGGCGGCAAATCGATGATCGCCGATTATGAAAATCCCGACCGTGATACGCTCCTCGGTGCACCCAGACAGTACGGACTGACGCAAAAGCACAAGCATCTGCCCGAAATGGCGGCGGTCACCGGCATGAAGCACGATCCGCTGTTCTGCCCGATCGTCGGCGACTTCTATGCGGGTATGGAAGTGACCGTTCCTCTGGCAAAGTCTCAGCTAAAAGGAACGCCTGACGACATCCGCGCACTGTACCGCGAAACCTATGCAAAGGGTCTTGTCCGCTATTCCGAGGACACAGCGGAAGGTGCATTCCTCTCCGCCGCCGCTTTTGCAGGCAGAGACGATATGGAAGTCCGCGTCGAGGGCAATGACGACCGCATCCTGCTCATCGCCCGTTATGATAACCTCGGCAAGGGCGCATCGGGTGCCGCGATTCAGAACATGAACATCCTGCTCGGCTGTGATGAGGCTGAGGGGTTGGTTGTTGGATAAGAACATTTATGCAGATGATGCCTGCGGGTGACGGTTGCGATGATGTGCGCACAGACCCACACCTTCCCCTGGGGGAAGGTGTCGCGCGGAACGCGTGACGGATGAGGGTTATACCGCATCATTCATGTGATATTTTTATAAGAACACGACCCTCATCCGTCTTTTCGCAATTCCCGCAGGGGCGGTAATTACGAAAATCCACCTTCCCCCAAGGGA
>JAZTZC010000271.1:0-21204 GCA_045637265.1 Eubacteriales bacterium
GACAAAGTCAGGGCGCATATCGATGACGGGTTCGATGGTTTCAAAAACTTCGGTGACAGCCTGGATGAATTCCGGCTCGCCTGCATTTCTTGCCTTGACGGTTTCCAGTACGTCAAGCATATACTGATTCTTCATGGATGAATCTCCTTTGAATAAATATTGGAATTTTTTTGAATACAGATATTATATATCACATTGCGCCGCATGTCAAGGGTTTTCACACAATTTTCTGACGATTTTTTGCATATTTTGCAACTTCGGAGTGAAAACCCTTCATTTTTGCATGGAAAAACAAGGAAATTGGTGAAATTGTGAAAGAAATGTCACGGTATCATGCATGGATACAGCGCGGTGTTGTGTCGGGGTGAACAGGATGCACAAGAGATCATGCCGAAATTTCCGAAAGTCCCTTGCAAAAAGCATACATTCGTGCTATAATGAAAGCAATCGGGACGTTACTGTCCTACCATGACCGTTTATGATATGTGAGAGGAGAAACACTTATGATCAATTTGAACCGCGCCGTTCTGCGCGATAAGATTCACGCCTGCTGGGTCGGCAAGAACATCGGCGGCACAATGGGGACTCCGTATGAGGGCAGACAGCAGATCAACGACATTCAGGGCTTTTCCACGCCCGCAGGTGTCGTTCTTCCCAACGACGATCTGGATCTGCAGCTCGTCTGGCTGCATGCGATGGAAAACTTCGGTCCGTATTCCGTCGACTGCAAGATTCTCGGCGAATGTTGGATGAACTTCATTCCGCCGGAATGGAATGAATACGGTATCGGCAAGAACAACATGCGCTCGGGTCTGATGGCTCCGCTGTCCGGCGAATACATGAACACATGGAAACATTCCAACGGTGCATGGATCCGTACCGAGGTCTGGGCTTGTATGGCACCCGCTGCTCCTGATGCTGCGATCCGTTACGCAAGAGAAGATGCATGTGTTGACCACGGTGCGGGCGAGGGTACTTATGCGGCGATCTTTGTCGCGGCCATGGAATCCGCGGCATTCGTCATCAATGACATTCGTACCCTGATCAACATCGGTCTGTCCAAGATTCCGGCTGACTGCCGCATGGCGCGTTCCATGAAGCTGCTGCTTGACTGCTACGACAACGGCGTTGACTGGAAGGATGCGCGCAACAAGCTCGTTGAGGATTCCGCTGACCTTGGCTGGTTCGAAGCACCTGCGAATGTTGCATTCTCGATGCTCGGTATGCTGTACGGCGATGGTGACTTCAAGAAGTCCATGATCCTTGCTATCAACTGCGGTGACGATACCGACTGTACCGGCGCAACACTCGGTGCTTTGTGGGGTATTATGTACGGTACTGCAGGCATTCCCGAGGATTGGGCATCCTACATCGGTGACGGCATCACGACGGTTGCAGTCAACAAGGGCTCGCTCTACGGCACACCGACGACCTGTACCGAGCTGACCGAGCGCGTTTACAACATGATCGAGGTCACGCTGAAGGCAAACCGTGTCGGTCATGTCCGCATTTCCGACGATCCGATGTCCGCCGATGAAGGTGACATCAAGTGGTTCAGCAATGATACATACGCAAAGACGCTGTGCGGCAAGCCCGGCAAGTCTTATGAATATGATTTCATTTGGGGTAAGGGTGAGGTCCGTTTTGATGGCGATCCTGTCATTGCGGCAGGCGAATCGGTCAACGTGACGATCTTCTTCCGCAACAACCGTACCTTCAACGATCCCAAGCATCTGCGCCTGCGCTGGCTTCTGCCGGACGGCTTTACCGTTTCGGGAGGCAGACGTGACCTGTACCTGCCGCATGTCTCCATGCACAGCGATGCGATTGCATCCGTGACCTTCACAATCACCGCCGGTGAGCATGTCGATGCTGTCAACCGTCCTGTTCTGGAAGTTATTGCACAGGGACGTCCGACCGCGGGATATCTGCCGATTGTTCTGCTTGGATGATACCCTGAACGCGAATGTGATATAACAAAACCGCTCTCACAAACGGAAATTCCGTTGTGAGAGCGGCATTTTTTGTATCAATAAATCGTAATCGGTGTATTGATGACGGTATGCTTTTCCATCAGATCGGTGTCATAGGTGATCTCTGCGATCATCGGCGCGATCTTTTCGGCGTAAACCTCGGACTTGACGTATTCCTTGAAATTGCCCATCATCGATTCATAGGCAGGCTTGTTCCAGCCAAGCTCGGGAAGCGGGCAGCGGAGCATGATGTGTGTTGCATAGGAGGCATCGACACGGCGCAGCTCGTCCATTTTCATATCAAATGCGGCATCAATGAATTCGTCGGGAAGTGCGGTTGTACGGGAGAGGATATAGCCGTCGGTCAGCGTATGGCGTCCGGCATCCTCGCTGTATTCCGCTTCCAATGTAAGAAAATCTTCACCGGCATTCAATCTTGCCATCAGATCGTCACACAATGCCAGCTTTGCGGCAGCTTCTTCCTCGGTCAGTTCGGCAGTCACGACATTGCCCTGCTCGTCCATGACGGCGTTGCCATCCGCATCGACAATGTTCTTGTCGGCGGTGCGGATGTAGATGTGGCGGACACAGACGTAGTTTTCTTCATAAAAGGCATTGTACTGCTCTGTCGAAATTGGTTCAGCACCATTGGTTCCGACGGCGGTGTCTCCGTACAGATAATCATAGACATGGCTGATTTTCTCGTCGGCAAGATACATTTCCCGCAGAGAATCTGCATTGAGACCGATGGGGGCAAGTGCCTCGTTGAGCGCTTTTCTGCCGCCGACGTTCTCAATTTCCGCATTGACAATTTCATCAACGGCGGAAAGAACGGAGGAGGGCAGCGTGAGCTTGTAGTAATCGAACAGATACAGACTGATGCAGTTGGATTCGATGATCTCGCGGATTCTGGCACCGAGGTAATCGGCAACGGTAGTGTCTTCCAGTTCCCCTCGATCATTTTGCACGGTGATTTCGGAGGTCAGATAGTCTTCCGTATCCTCACCGCCGAGCATCTGCAGATAGTATGACTTATAGACGGATGTCCAATAGGTGTACATGTTTTCCGTTACCTCGGCCAGCTCGTACTTCATGACGGGCGCGGAGGTATCGGCAGCACAGGAGGTCAAAATCCAAGCGGTCGTCAGCGCGGCAAGCATCACCGCGATACAGCGTTTGAAAAAAGCGTTCTTCATGATCGTTATTTTTTCTGTGCCTTGATTGCTGCCTGTGCTTTCAGACGCAGGGAGTTGTCAAGGATTCTCTTGCGGACGCGGATGTTCTTCGGCGTAACTTCGATCAGTTCATCGTCAGCGATGAATTCCATTGCTTCTTCGATGGTCATGATCTTGGGCGGCGTCAGCGTCAGCGCTTCATCGGCACCGGTAGAGCGGATGGCGGTCAGATGCTTCTTCTTACAGACGTTGACGGCGATATCTTCAACCTTCGGGCATTCACCGACGATCATGCCTTCATAGACATCGACCTGGTTGGAGATGAACATGATACCGCGATCCTGCGCATTGAAGACACCGTAGGAGGTGGATTCGCCCGTTTCGGATGCGATCAGCGAGCCTGTGAAGCGGCGGACGATCTCTCCGCAGTGCGGCTGGTAGGAATCGAACATGGAGTTCATGATACCTTCACCGCGTGTATCGGTCAAAAATTCGGAACGGTAGCCGAACAGGCAGCGGGTCGGAATTTCGTATTCGATGTGCATACGCTCGCCCTTCTTCTGCATGTCGAGCAGGTTACCCTTGCGCTGACCCATCTTTTCAATCACAGTGCCGGAGAATTCGTCCGGAACGTCGATATAGACCTTTTCGACAGGCTCCATGATCACACCGTCTTCTTCTTTGAGAATAACGTGCGGGGTGGAAAGTGCCATTTCATAACCTTCACGGCGCATGTTTTCAACGAGGATGGACAGATGCATTTCACCGCGTCCGCAGACACGGAATTCGTTTGCGGATGCACCGTCGGAAACGCGCAGGGAAACGTCCTTGAGCAGTTCCTTGTAAAGACGTTCACGCAGGTGACGGGAGGTGACATACTTGCCTTCCTTGCCTGCAAACGGAGAGTCGTTGACGGAAATGGTCATTTCCAGCGTCGGCTCGGAAACCTTGACAAATTCCAGCGGTTCGGGTCTGTCGTTCTTGCAGATGGTATCGCCGATGGTGATGTCTTCACAGCCGGAGAAGCAGACGATATCGCCGACGGTTGCTTCTTCTACCGCAACACGGCGCAGACCGTCGATCTGGTACAGTGCCTGTACACGCGCGCGCTTTGCCTTTGCATCGGGATTGTGATAGTTGCAGACGGAGATTTCTTCGTTGACGTGGAGCACACCGCGCTCAATGCGTCCGATGGCGATACGACCGACGTAGTCGTTGTAGTCGATGGAGGAAACGAGCATCTGCAGCGGACCTTCGTTGTCACCCTCAGGTGCGGGGATGTAATCGAGAATGGTTTCAAACAAAGGTTTGAGGTCTTCGGATGCTTCGAAGGGAGAGTAGGAAGCCGTACCTGCACGGCCGGAGCACCAGATCATCGGAGAATCGAGCTGTTCGTCCGTTGCGTCGAGCTCGAGCAGCAGTTCCAGCACTTCGTCGCCGACCTCGTCCAGACGTGCATCGGGCTTGTCGATTTTGTTGATGACGATGATAACACGGTGGTTGAGCTCCAGTGCCTTCTGCAGAACGAAGCGGGTCTGCGGCATCGGACCTTCGGCAGCGTCAACGAGCAGGACAACGCCGTTGACCATCTTCAGAATACGTTCGACTTCACCGCCGAAGTCTGCGTGACCGGGGGTGTCGATGATGTTGATTTTCGTGTTTTTATAGTGGACTGCTGTGTTTTTTGCGAGAATAGTAATGCCGCGTTCGCGTTCCAAGTCGTTTGAGTCCATGACGCGGGTCGTGGTTTCCTGGTTTTCACGGTAGATGCCGCCCTGCTTGAGCAGACCGTCAACCAGCGTGGTTTTGCCGTGGTCAACGTGTGCGATGATGGCTACGTTTCTTAAATCTTCTCTGACCAAAACTGTCGTCTCCTTACTTTATGGCACGGTGATACTTTGCCGTGCAGTGTTTGAAAATGGATATGAATTTTTGAAATGATACATTATTATTATAGCACAAAAGGTCAGATTTGAAAAGAGGATATAAAAAATAATTCCTTTATGAGCGGAAAATTTACAATCAATTTACAAATGGATTTTATGGAAACGAACGAAAAACGGACAGAGACACGATTTGTGTTTCTGTCCGATCATCAGTACGGCAATATGGGTACCGTAGGGTTCCTTATTCTTCAAACACACCGTAGGTCTGCAGCATCCACTTTCCGATCTCGTACTTGACCTCTTCCAATTTCTGCTGTAAGAAAATTGTGGGATTTGCTAAGCGGTCATCCGGCAGCAGATCACGGCGTTTGTGATGACTGTCACAGCCAACGCGCAGCGTGTCCGGCGCCTCAAAACTGAAGAAGCCCTTGTAGCCGATTTCAACCAGCGCTTTCAGGATCTGGTCGAAATTGGTGGTGCCGACCATCGGCATGACATGGGAATCCGTCGTGCCCCAGTTGTCCTGAATGTGCAGCGCGCGCAGATGAGAGCCGAGGTCAAGAAGATCCCGATATTGGTCTCTGCCGCGGATGTTGGCGTGTCCGGTGTCCCAGCAGGCATGCAGACGTGGCACTCCCGCTTCTTCGATAAACTGCCGCATTTCCAGACCCCGACGGAAGTAATATCCAAAATCTCCGTCCTCGAAATTCTCAATCAGAATGTCCACGCCGCATTTTTCCGCTGTTTCTCCAAGCTCCCGACAAAACAGGAGATTTTGTTGGATGAATTTGTCCTGTGTATCACCATCCAGATAGACACCGTGCAGCGTGATATGGGGAATCCCAAGCATGGCACAGGCTTCGATGGAATGGCGGAATGCCTGCATATAGGCGGGTCGGAGCTCCGGGTTGAAATAATCCGTATCCGGCATAAACGGTGCGTGCGCCTGTACAAAATCAAACCCGAAGGAGGCCGCTTTTTCTGCGCATTCTTCCGCTTCCCGTTTCCAGGCATCCCCGGATTCAAACCAGGGAGATCCCGGATATGTTACCCCATAAAAGCTCAGGTCAAAATGCCGGAAAGGGGTTTTGCGAAAGCAATCGAGTGTGTAGCTGAGGGCGCGCGAATCTGTGATATATTCGCAGAAATCGTCCGTTGTTGTTGCCAGCTTCATATGACGTACTCCTTTGCTTTTATGTTAGTCCAGCTTCAGATCATTTTCTTTGATCCAGCCGATCTTTCGCAGAATCAGACCAAATAGCCATGTCAATACCGCCGGCAGGACAAAACAGATCAGAATCAGACCCGCCCAGTCCATCGCGGTGATCGCTGTTTTTGTTTCTGCGGCAATGTCATTCACCCAGCCGGTATAAACGCCGATCTGTCCGACAAAACCGCAGGTACCCATGCCGGATGCGATGGCTTCCCCGTTCATTTCCAGACGGAAGACGCACGTTGCAAGCGGGCCTGTGATGGCAGAGGTCAGAATCGGCGGAATCCAGATTCTCGGGTTTCTGACGATGTTGCCCATCTGGAGCATGGAAGTGCCGATCCCCTGTGAGAGCAGACCGCCGACGCCGTTTTCACGGAAGCTCATGACGGCAAACCCGACCATCTGCGCACAGCATCCCGCAACCGCCGCACCGCCTGCAAGTCCGGTCAGTAAAAAGACACGGCAGATGGCAGCGGAGGAGATCGGCAGCGTCAGCGCAATACCGACAAGTACGGAAACGATGATGCCCATTGCAAACGGATGCAGAACCGTCGCGTCTTTGATGAACTGTCCGATGGCGTTGGCAGCAGAACCGATGTAAGGTGCAGTCACCGCAGACAGCGCGACACCTGAAAAAATCGTGACAAACGGTGTGACAATCAGATCAATGCGCGTTTCTTTGGAGACGGCCTTGCCAAGTTCGGCGGCAATGATTGCGATGAAGAGAACGGCAAGCGGACCGCCTGCACCGCCGAAGGAATTGGCTGATGCACCGACCGCGAGCAGGGAATACAGCACCAGCGGCGGCGCTTTCAATGCATAGCCGATGGCACATGCCATGGCGGGTCCCGACATGCTTGTCGCAAATCCGCCGATTTCATTCAGAAACGGCAATCCGAACTGTGTACCGAGGGTATTGATGATCGTACCGATGAGCAAGGAGCAGAACAGACCCTGTGCCATGGCGGACATGGCATCAATGCCGTAGCGCTTGGCGGAAAAAACGATATCTTTTCGTATGAGAAATGCTTTGAATTGGTTCATTGAAGTTACTCCTGAAAATGATTAAGTCAGAAACGGCAGAATGGCAGACCAGGCATGAATCAGCTTTTCCTCTGTACATGCGGCGTTGGCGGGAGAGGTGGACGGCAGAACGATGGCGGGGATTCCTGTCAGCGGGAATATGTGCTTTTCATAAAGCCCTCCCGCTGTTTTTCCGCCGCAGAAGATCGCACGGATGTCGGCGGTTTTCAGAATCGGTCGAATGTCGTTTGGAACAGTACGGCGGATGGTCGCATCGGCGGAACCGTCAATATCGCACGCGGCACAGGTGTCCCAAAGCGCGATGTGATGTGTTTTGAGAAACTGTATTTTTTCTTCCACAGTCTGTGGGAAATCGGCTTGCAGAAGTGTTGCAAGCGTTTTCCAGAATCGGTTGCGCGGATGACCGTAGTAAAACTGCACCTCACGGGATTTGACCGACGGAAAGGTACCGAGGATCAGAATACGACTGTCCTCATCATAGATCGGGTCAAAGGGATGGATTTGCATACAGGTTACCTCCGTGATATGTTCATTATATCACAGCCTGTTGGAAAATGCAATATCTCCCTCCAATATCAATCAGAAGAAAACCCCACACGATGCGGGGCATGAATAGCATTGTTACTGTAATTTGAAGACCCATTCATTCCATCGAGGATCTTCTTGTATTTCTGGTTTTACAATCGCGTATTCAGGAACACACCACCAAGGCCAATCTTCAGCAAGGCTTACACGCGATGTATGCGGGTGGAAATCGTCGTTTGCTTTCGCTTGAATAGATTCGTATTGGACTAAACGTACAAGAGGTGCTGTATAGTGTCCGGTATCTTTTACACAGTAATCTTCAAAGAGTTTGAATTGTTCAAGAGCATTATCTAATGACTCAAATGCATCGTCTTTTTTTCCGTCTAACCATAAATACACCGAAAGTAAAGTGTAGATTCTGGCAATATAAGAATGATTCCTTCCGCAGTTACCGTCGGTACAAACAGTATGAAATATTTCGATTGCGCCGCGCAAACTTTGAATCTTCTCTGCAATGGATATGTTATTTTTGTAAGCTATTACGCACTGTACCATTATTTCAGAGCAAGCGCGAACCAGTTCAAGCAGTGCTTCTCCGTATGCCTTCGCGCGTTCCTTGCCATCCGTTCCATTGATTTTCAGAAAGGCTCTTGAACCGTAAATGTTAGGGGCGGTTTCGATCATATCTTTTGCTCTATCGTGTTCTCCGATGTTTAAGTACAACTGAGTAAGCTCACAGATCGCCCGATGTTGAAGTTCACCTGCCGGCATTGTTTTTAATAGTTTTTCATACAGAGATATTGCTTCTTTCCACTCATCATAAGTTCGGTGTGTTTCAATATCTAAAACATCATATCCGGAATCATCGGACAAATGATATTCACCATAACGAACATAACCGGCATTATACAATACGGATGCAAGGCATAACATTAACTTCTCATTTCCCGGAAATTCGATCAATGCAGTTCTTGCAAAGGAAATACACTCATCTATGTTGATATCTACGCCATTGTTTTGAAAATTCATGTAATCGATCTTTTCAGCCAGCTCATCAATTTTTTTAGAGCGCTCATTGTTGTAGCCGAAGAGCTCATCAATTGAAATGCCGAAATAATTGGCAATTGACGGGATCATTTCCATATCGGGATAACCGCCATTTGCTTCCCATCGTGAAACAGCCTGTGATGTCACGCCGATAGCTTCTGCAAGTGCTTCTTGTGTTCGCCCATCACGCCGACGCAGTTCGCGTATCTTTTGTCCTAAATCAAGCTGCATATAAATTCCTCCAAAGTTCATTTCATCGGTGTGATTATATTATAGCACATATTTTTGAAAAATCAATTATCAATTTGTTGTTTCAAATCCAAGTGATCATTGGATTGTGATATTTTCGTCTTTCCAATGCTTTGTTGGGTGTAGGTCTATCTAAATAAATTGAACCTCCGTCAACATTTTATGAAATTACGTATGCTTGACGGCGCGGCGAATCTATGGTATAATTTTTCAGAGATACGATGATCGGAGGAAACAGAGGATGTTTCACAATATCGGGATTCTTGCGCACGTTGACGCAGGCAAAACCACGCTGACGGAGCAGATTTTATACCATACGGGCGTTGTTCGTACTGCCGGAAGCGTCGATGCGGGCAATACGGCGACAGATAACCTTTCGATTGAACGACAGCGCGGTATTTCCGTGCGCACATCCACGGCATCGGCGGTCTGGGAGGGTGTTACCTTCAATCTGATCGATACACCCGGACATGTGGACTTCGCCGGTAAGGTCGAACGCTGTCTTGCGGCACTCGATTATGCGGTGGTACTTGTTTCCGCTGTAGAGGGCATTCGTGCGCATACGGAAAATATCCTGCGGGCACTCGAACAGGCAAATCTGCCGTGCGCCGTCTTTATCAATAAAATCGACCGTGCAGGTGCGGATATCGACCGCATCATGAAAGAGCTTGCCAAGGTCACACCGCGGACACCGGTTTTGCTGTCTTCTGCGGACGGTGTGGAAAGTGATCTTCCGCGGGTAGAAACGCCGCTTTCCGGACAAGTGTTTGCCCGTTGTGTAACGGAGGGACTGTGTGAGATCAACGAAGATGCCGAGAAGGCATTTTTGTCCGATGCGCTGTTGTCCGATGCGTATGCATCATCGGTACTGCGTCGGGAAATTTCTGACTGCCGTGTTATTCCCGTACTGTGCGGATGTGCCAAACTCGGCGTCGGTGTTGCCGATTTGCTTTCCTTTTTGACGCACTTCATGCCGTCGGCAGAACGTCGGTCAACGGAAGGGTTGAGCGGTGTTATTTTCAAAATTGAGCATGACAAGACCGTCGGTAAGATCTCCCATGTCCGTTTGTTCGGCGGATCGATCGTCAATCGCGATGAGGTGGAACTCCTGCCGCCGGATGCAGATACCTCGGCAGAAACGAATGACGATGACGCTGTTGCCATCGAAAAAGAACCGAATCCGCGCGAAAAGGTTTCGCAGATCCGAAAATTTACGGGCGGGAAATATACGGATGCCGGCGAAGTACAAGCAGGAGACATTGCCGCACTGTGCGGTCTTCCGAGTGCGAAAACTGGACATTTTGTTGGTTCGGTTTCCCCGACGGCAGGATACCGTCTCGCAACGCCGTTCCTGCGTGTCCGTGTGACACCGAAGGAGCAGAACGACGAAGCACTGCCGCGGCTGGCGGAAGCACTTGCACAGCTGTCCGATGAAGAGCCGTATATCGACGCAAAATGGGAAAACGGACAGAAAGAGATCATCATCAATACAACGGGTACGATTCAGTTGGAGGTGCTGGACAGCCTGCTCTCCGAACGGTTTGGTCTTGGAGCACAGTTTTCTCCTCCGACGGTGATTTATCGGGAAACACCGGCACAAGAGGGCATTGCCTACGCCGATTATCTGATGCCCAAACCCTGCTGGGCGATTGTCAAATTCCGCTTTGAGCCGATGCCGCGCGGCTACGGTGTTTCCTATCACGGAAAACTGCCGTCCAACCAGTGCTTCTACCGCTACCAGAGCCATATCCGTTCTTCGTTCAACGACTGTCTGAAGCAAGGGTTATACGGCTGGGAGGTTACGGATTTCCGCTGTACATTGATCGGCGGCGAGCATCATTCCATCCATACGCATCCGCTTGATTTCTTTGTCTGCACACCGATGGCGTTCATGAACGGTCTGCAGTCAATGGGCGTGACACTCCTTGAACCGATGCTGAACATGCGTATTTCCGTGCCGACACCGCTGTCGGGCAAGGTCATCAACGAGATCACGCGCATGGGCGGCGAATATGACGCACCGCTGATGCTCGGTGACATCACCACGATCGATTCCGTGGTTCCTGCCGCCGCGTCGATGGATTTTCCCGTCAAGCTGACGGCGATGTCCTCGGGCAAAGCTGTACTCAACGCGACGTTTTCCGGATACCGCGAATGCCGCGACGGTATCATCCGCGAAAATCCGCGCATCGGTGTCAATCCGCTCGATCGCTCCAAATGGATTCTGTGGGCGAGAGGGGCATATACACTGGCACAATAAACAAAAGACCGACAGACCGCGGTATCATGCCGCCGATCCTGTCGGTTTTTCTCTTGTTCAATATCCATTGATAATATACGTCACATACGGGTGATCCCTATGATATCCGAGCTTTTCGGCGAGTGCCACAGAAATTTCCGTGTGCGCGTCCCATGACGGATACAGTCCGCGGTCAAGACAAGCCAGAATCAGCGCAGCCCCGCAGACGGTAGCCAGTCCCTGACATCGGTAATCCTCGCGCGTGTCGATTTCAATTTCAATGCCGTCCCGATAACGGGTATAAGACGATGCTCCCGCGGCTATCTCGTCCCCATGCATGACGACAACACCGATGCCGAGGTCACGATATTGCTCCCATGTCGGAAATTGCTCAACAAAATCGCGTGTCCAGCCCTCTCTCTGACAGCGGTAATACAGCGTTTCATCGATCATGCAAAGACGGTACTTGGGATCCAGTCCCGAAACGAATGCCTGTAACCGCTTCCGGTCAAACACATCGGGTTCTTTTTTGATGGCATAACGGGTATAGCGTTGTGCCCGATCCCCATAAACAGACGCAATGATGGGATACCACGCAGGATCGTCTGCAATCATCATGATGAAATCCTGTGAACACCAATCGGGCTTGTACGATACCAGTGCCCGGTCAGGTACCCCTGCAAAGAAACAGAAGCTGCCGAGGATTGCCATAGCGCTCCTCGGATGGTCCACATCGGGCGTGACATAGAGGTGTCCCATGGTTCCGTCCAGACACGACCACACCATTGTATCCTGCCAACCTTCAAACAGAGCACAGACCGCAGGTGTGCCGGTGGTTTCGACGATCATGCGTCCTCTCCTGCTGGGGTTTCTTCTGTCATCGGACGTGCCTTGGGCATGGGACGGCACTTTGCTGTGTATTCGGAAATATCAAGACGGATGATGGCGACAACTTTGACGAGCTTTTCCGTAAAGGTAAAATCTCCGCCTGTCTGTGTTTTCATCAGAATGGAAAGCGCTTTCATCTTTTCTTCGGGGTCCTCAATGAAGACCGCCGTTCCGCGCGCCATCAGGGAGCGGTATGCAAGACCGTAGCGGCATGCCACATCACCCGCAAACGGTTCGGTATCACACTCCATTTCTGCAAAAATTTTCGGGTTTTTGCGCATGATATCGAGCTTTCTGCCCCAGACGGCGCCGTGCAGGTAGAAGTCGAGCTTACCGTTCTCATCCATCGTATAGCCGTAGTTCATCGGGACAACATACGGTTCGTCCCCGTCGCAAAGTCCGAGATGCAGATATTTGCACTTATCGAGAATCTCGAGGATTTCCCCTCTGTCTGTAATTTCAAGTTCGCGTCTTGTCATGCCTTTCATGGCGGTCTCTCCTTTATGTATGATTCGGAATATCGTGGTTTCGGTGGTTACAGTGCTCTGACATAGGCATAGACCTTGTCCGACCAAGCCCAGATGTCGCGGCAGTCGTTGTTGATATAATGGATTTTGTTTTTCAGGTCATCGGGTATGAATTCTGCCATTTCCTCCTGATATGCTTCGGGAATGACGATCGCATGAACCCAGTCGCGCAGGATGACCTCATTTTTGATTTTCATTGGCAGAACGCCTTCAAATACCGCATCGGGGTGATGTTTTAACACATCATATCGGAAATAGAAGCGCACGCCCGGTGTGAAATGTACACTCAAATCTTCTTCTGTGGGGAATCTGCCGAGCTTGCGTTCCATGACCAGACGATCCCCTGCCTGACAGTTGCCCCATGCAAACATGACGTAGTCAAAATAGTCCGCAGGGTCGTGGGCGGCGTTGCGTGCTTCCTTTTGCAAAATCTCGGCGGGAATCCCTCTCGCACGGACAGCAGACAGAAGACTGCCGCAGGACAGGATCTTTTTGGCGTTTTCCGGGGAGGATGTGTGACAGACAAAGTCGGTCATGCATCCTTGGTATGTAGGGCAAGCCGTACATTCCGTGATGCGTACAGGCGGCGGGACACGGATGCCGTTTTCATAGGTTGGGCGGTATTTGTCGATTGCGCGGAGAATCGCGTCTTCCGCCTCGATGTCACAGGTGCGCCCGTTTTGTTGTTCGTAGCGGATAAAATCAAGGATGTTCTGCATTTCCCAATCGGTGATATTGGGATACGCCGAGAGCTTTTTGTATAAAACGCCGTCCCAACACTCGGTGAAATCAAAATTGCCGATCTTGATTTTCATTCCGCTTCTGTCCACCAAAGAGCTGCCCAAAGCAGTTCTTCGTTCTGCCGATTGATGACGGTATGAAGCGCATCCGAGGGAATCCGTACGACATCCCCGGGCTGTACGGGAATTTCTTCTCCGTCAACGAAGACAAATCCCTCTCCCTTGAAGAAAAAGTAGACCTCCTCCTTGGGATGGCGATGACGTTCCATTTCGCCCGGCTTGTCAAGATATCCCCATGCATGGTCAAACGGTGCGGGCATGCCTTTCGGGAGAACGGGGGAGGCAAGAATCGTATTTTCATGGGCGGCGGTCGCGGTCAGGGGATTGAAATTACTTTTGAGTTCCATGGTGGTGTCCTTTCTCTTGTTTTAATGGGAACGGCTTAAGCGCACGATACACTCGCAATGCTCCGTCATTGGAAACATATCCACCGGCTGAATCGTCTCCACGCGGTATTCTTTTGTCAGCGTTTTCAGATCGCGCGCCAGCGTATCGGGACCGCAGGAAACATAAACCACGCGGTTCGGCTTACGGCGGCAGACGGCATTCAGAAACGGCAGATCGGAACCGCCGCGGGGCGGATCCATAATCAGAACATCGGGCGTGAGATCGGGATTTTCGAGCATGAATTTGCCCGCATCACCGCGATAGAAGCGCGCATTTGTGACTTTGTTGTGCTTTGCGTTGGCAATGGCGTCGCGTACCGCATCGGGATTCAGCTCCACCCCGATGACACGGCGGCAATGCGATGATGCAGAAAGCCCAATCGTACCGATTCCGCAGTAGGCATCAAGCAGGGTATCGGTCGGACGCAGATCAGCCAAAGCAATGGCAGTCTTATACAGAATCTCCGTGCCGCGCGGATTGACCTGATAGAACGACTGCGGGGAGATACGGAAGGACAGTCCGCAGAGGGTATCACGGATGGAGCCGGAACCGAACAGCACTCGGTTTTCATGTCCCGACCGCTTTTCATCGCCGAGGATCATGCCCGTGTCGAACCCGTTGACATTATGGACAATCGATGTGATTTCGGGATGTTCTTTGCGCAGTGCGGTGACGAGATTGCCGCGTCCCGGAAACTGCGGTGTGCCTGTAACGAGCGTCAGAAGATATTCTCCCGTTGTGGCACCGACACGAATCTGTGCATGACGAAGAACACCGTTTTTCGTGCGCACATCATACGGCGGAATCTTCATTTTCGTACAAAGCGCGGTCAGTGTATTCATGATACGCTGTGCTCCGGGATCTTCAATCAGGCAGGTATCGATCGGAATCACGCGGCGTGTTTCGGCGGCATACGTCCCCGATACGGTGATGGGACGCTTCTTTTCATCGCGTGCGGCGGCAAAGGTGCGTGTCACCTTGTTTCTGTAGTGATAGGGGTCTTCCATGCCGATGGGCGGAAGGACTTCGCCGTATGCGGACAGGAGCTGTTTGAGCTTCTGATGCTTTTCGGCAAGCTGCTGCTCGTACGGGATGGCGGTCATGGAACATCCACCGCAGGCGGTATGAGGACAGGGGGAAGACATAACAAAGATTCCTTTCTTGTATAAAACAGGGTGCCGCACAATCCGAGGCGACTCCCTGTTTTGGGTACTTATAATTTCAGAACATGGCAGGGAGCGATGGCCTGTGCGGCACGGCGTTCCCGCTTATGGCAGGTGAAGACGATCGCCTGCGATGTGTTGGTTTCTGCTTGCTCGGAAGTGGATGCGCGGTGCAGAAGCGCGATCATGCGCGACAGACGCTTGTCATCCAGTGTCGAAAAAGCTTCATCAAACAACAGCGGCGGCAATTCCTGCTTGTACAGCATGTGAAGCAATGCCATACGCAAGCTCAAATAAGCAAGGTCCTGCGTACCTGCCGACAGAATGTCAATCGGGAGTGTTTCTGCGGTATTGTCGGCGGTGTTCTGTGCGGCACAGAGATGCATGGTGTCGTCCAGCGTCAGCGAAGCATAGCGGTGATCAGACAGAAGTGCCATCAGTTTACCTGCGTTTTCCGTCAGACGCGGCGCGATGGATTGATGCAGCGACGTACTTGCACTGCGCATGGCATCGATGGCAAGGTTCAACGCGGCATACTGCTTGCGGTCACGGCGGAGCACCTCATCCATTTCAGCGATCAGCGAACGAAGCAGCGCAGGATTGGGACCGATGTCACCGGATACGGCGGGACGGAAGGGTTTCTTGATGGTTCTTGCCTTTTGCGGTACTGCATCGGCGGATACGGGCTGTGACAGAGAAGCCATCAGCGTTTCCCGTTTCTGATGCAGTTCTGTGACTGCGGTCAGCGCGGCGATCAGCTCCTCTTCAATCGGTTTGGGATCGAAGACAGTTCCGTTTCTTTCAAAGAAAGCAGCAAGTGTTTTCCGACGGCTGATCAGCGTTTCTTCATTCTGCGCATGATGCTCTGCGAGATACTGTGTGATCTGATCGCGGCAGGCATCGGCAGTCTGATACAGTCGGTCGAGTTCTCCGAGGGTACGATCAATGCGTTCTGCGGCGGTGGTGATGACCTGCGGGGTCAGACGGTCCGGCGTGATTTTGACGGCATCCGGCGGCTGAATCTTGGACAGAAGCAAGGCAGCCTGCCGTGCGGCTTCGCTTCCCTGCAGAGAAGACGCGGACATCTGTGCCGTCAGTGCTTCTTTGTTTTCTGTCAGCGAATCGAGCTTGCCCTTGGAGATGACACATTCCTCAAGGAAGTTTTCCAGTTCGTTTTCTGTGGTACAGGAATAACGCTTGAGAAGAACGCCGATACTGCGTTCATAGTTTCCGCGCGACAGAAAGAAGAAAAACGCAAGAGCACCGAGAATGGCGGTGATGAGAATGCTGTTCTGATAGGTCGTGGAATGCAGAATCAGCAGAAATACGGTCGTTGCCGCGGCAAAAACCGTGAACAGCAGAAAGAAAATCCCGAAGATCGTGGCAACAGAGCGCTTGCTGTACAGCTTATCCAGACGGGAACGGATTTCATCGGCGCCTCCGTCAAGGGCGATACGGCGCATCTGTTTTTCCTTGATGTTGTCGCGTCGGACAGAGAAGTCCAGCCGTTCCAGCTTGGCTTTTGCGTCTGCGGTCTGCTCGGCGGCGTTTTTCATGTCTTCCGCACACAGGTACAGCGACGCTGTGAAATCTGCATCCGGTATGTAGGAGCCGCGGAACATCGTTGCGGCAAGAGCGGCGGCACGCTTTTCGGCGTTGTTCTGCTCCTGCTTCCAAGCTTTCAGCGAATCGAGATCGTCAAGGGATCGATAAGCGGTAAACTGATCGAGAATTTTCTGGAGTCGTTCGGCGCGCGCTTCTTTTTCTGCGATGGCAGTATTGCAGGCATCGAGCATACGCTGGCGTTCTTTGATATCGTCATCGGACAGAGATGCGGGAGCTTCATCGATCATTGTATCGTCGGCAGTTGATTCCTCCGATGCGGCAGTCAGCTCCGCATAACTGCTCTCTGCGGCTTCCAGTGCGGAGGCAAGAGCGGCACGGCGGCGTTCTAAGTTGCGGATGGAGCCGGTTTCTGTATCCGGGTCATACAGCGCATTGCGTTTTGCGTACAGGGAACGGATTGCCGCGTCAGGATCAAGTTCTTCGTTTGCAGCATACAGAATCCGGTCGATGGCATCACGGATCGGTGTCCCGCCGGTATAGTTTCCGCTTGATTCCGTTGTTTTCTTTGCGTGCGCCGTGGAGTTGACCTGTCCGACGAAAGCGCTTGCCGAAAAGACCTGTTCGCTGACACCGAAGAACAGCTCACCGGGAATCACATCGGTGAACAGCGGTGCATCCGGCTCACCGTTGATCAGCGGACAGACGGTGCAGGATTCCTCTCCAGCCGGATTGCGCATACGGATGATCCTGTAATCCGAAATATCGGGAATGTCTGCCAGCGGAGTGGACAGTGTAATATCGAGGAAACCGCCGAAGAGATCGGAGGATTCCTGACTTGGGTAAGAATCGAGAAAATGTGCTACGGATGTGCTGTTTGAGATTCCGTAAAAGATATAGCGAAGAAACGCGGCAACTGTCGTTTTACCGGACTCGTTCTCGCCTTCGAGAATGTTCAGACCCGGCATGACGGAAAAATCGCGGTCATGCAGAGCACCGAAGCGTTGAATATGAATGCGGTTAATGACCATTTCGCGTCTCCTTTAGTCTTGTTTGAGCTCCTGCATACCGAGACGAAGTGCCAAAGCGGCGGTTTCGCGCAGGATGGGATCCTCGGATTGTAATTTGTCTGCCAGCGCATGGTAATACGCGCCGCGCAGGGTGGGATCGGATGCGAGCGCTTCGGTTTGCCGTGGCGTTGTATGATCGATCAGCGTCAGGGCGGACAGCGGCTGCAGTTCCTCTGCAATGCGGCTCTCTGACAGCAGAATCTCTGCCGGCAATGCGCCTTTGACCGTCAGGCGCAGGGCGGTATCACGGTCCGGGGCTGCCATTTTCTTTTCGGCAACAGCTTGTCCGATGGCTTCTTTGAAAATACCGATCAGACCGACCTCGGTCTTTTTTGCATCATCCAAAGTGTCGAGATCGACATCCAGACATTCATACCGACGGCGAGCAATCCGCACACGGCGTACGGAAAATACAGTGTCTCCGCTGCCGTCAAAATCGAGCGTCCCGCAGAGTGCACCGCGCACACCGGATTCCGAAAATCCGCGTCCGACCAGACAGCCTGCATAGCTGAAATAGGTGGTTCGTGTTTTGCCTGTGGAGGTGGTTGCCTCAATTCGACGGACACCGTCTGAGGTGTGATACTGACCGAGTGCACAGTAATCAAAGCCCGCGGCGGCAAGCTGTTCTTTTTTCAGACATGGCGCATGGGACGTATCCTCATCCCGACGTGTACCGGCAAGCACCGCATGTCCGACAAAAATACGATGAGTACCCTGTTGTTTTTCCGGCAGACGGAAGCCGCTCAATATCTCATAGCCGTTCATATCCGGTGCGGTATTGGCAAAACCCCAGACTTCGGCGGAAACGGTTTTCCCGCCATCATCGGTGAAAGTAAAGGAAAAACATTCGGGTGTATCTTTTTTGAAAATATGAACATTGGAAGGGAAGGATACCGTCTGATAGACCGTATCCTCTGCGAAAAAGTCATGGTTTCCCGGCGCGATGACAATCTGACAGTCGGGAACCGATGCGAATTCCCGGCGCAGAAGGGCTGTTGTTTCCTGCGACAGAAACGCATGGCTGAACAGATCCCCGGCGATCAGAAGCAGGGGAATGCGGTTCTGTTTTACATACAGCATCATGGAAGAAAACGCAGAACGCAGCTCGGCGCGTCGGACATCGGCCTGTTCCAGATCGTCAATGGTATGGGGTGTGTCCAGATGGGCATCGGCACAGTGTAAGAATCGCAGCATGAGAATTACCAAGGCTTTCGTTTGTGAAAGCCTTCCTTTCGTGTCGGGAGAATCAGCGGTTGGTCGGGAAAGCGTTTTTCAGCTCATTTTCCGCATTGGTGCGGTAGGTGTTGTGGACGGTTTTGATGGAATAATTCTGCGTAATGGCAGAATGAATGGCATAGGTAGTTGCGTATCGGAGATTGGATAAGCCGGAGACGAACATCGAGGTGAAATCATAGTGCGTGTTGGCGCAGATCAGCTCGAGCATATCGACCGTTGCACTGTCACGGACATGATACTTGAGTGCTTCCTCGATATAAATATCGGGATAGGTATGCGACGATGCGGCAAACAGCGCCTGCAGAATGGTACCGGTGGTTTCCAGTGCTCCGTTGGTGGCTGGAACACACATGACGGCGGTTTCTCCGATATAGCTTGCGTAGTTTCTCTGTGCGGCATCGGCTTTGGGCAGCGGAACGATACCCCACGGTGTTTTGACATCGGTCCACGTGGCAATGTTGGACAGCGTTGAACAGGAATACAGCATATTGCCTTCGGTAAACAACGCTGCGGCATCTGGCAGCTCGGCGGTAAACGCAGATGCGGTCGGGGATGTTGTGCTGTTCTGCACATTGTTTTTCAGCAGGGCGGCGATGGCAGACATCCGATCTAGGTCTGCGGACAGCGCCGGCGTGCGATCGGCTCCCGTTGATGTCAGGGTCAGAGCTGCAGCGTTGATGAACAGCGGCTCACAGATGTCCAGTCCCAGCGTGCCGAGGTTGTCGCCCCAGACGGTGGCATTTCCTTCGCCGTCCAGAGAAGCACGGGCGGTGCGGGATGCTTCAAACAGCACATCCCAGGTCCAGGAACCGTCCTTTACCTGTGTGTACGGAGAGGGAAGAGCCAGCTTCTCATTGAGATCCTTATTGAAATAAATGGCATATACGTTTTCCGGGGAGAAGGTATAATCACCGACAGCACCCCACAGACCATATCCTGCGGAAAGAGACTTCATGGCGTTTTTGTCATAGTATTCGGCGCTGTAATCGGTGAACGGCAGTGTGCGCAGGTTCAGAAGCAGTCCGTTTGCAAAATAGCGGCCGATCTGATCGTTGGGAAGCGCATAAAAATCTGCGACATAAGGCAGATCGGACAAACTTGCGTTTTTGATTTCCTCAAATAACGCTTCTTTGTCATAGACGGAGGTTAGAATACGAACATTATACCGTTCCTCGACCAGTCGTGTGCGCGCAAGGCGTGTTTCGGGCAAAACCGTGCTGCCCGCATTTTCGCCGTCAAAGAAATCACCGAACACAGCGGATTCGTCGGCGGATGCAATCAGAATATTCTTGCCGTCAAGATCATCGCGGCGCAGTTTGGAAAGCTCTTCCTTTGCAAGTACGGTGGGATCGACGGGTTCTTCTGCTGCGGAGCTTTCGGTTTCGGTGACAATGGGTTCTGTCACAGCCTCTGTTTCCGTCACGACGGTGTCAAGGGTGAGAGGGGCGGTTTCTTCGGCTGTGACAGCGTCGGACAGCGGTGTATCGTGGATGATGATCGGGGAGGAGCAGGCGTTCAGCTGGGCAAGCAGAAGACAACCGCTCAAAACACCGAGTATCTGGTTTCTGTTCATTTTCATATCGGGAAACAATTCCTTTGTCGGATTTACCGTTTGATTTCTGGAGATGGAAATATCCATTATTTTATGATACCTATAATTATACCCTATCTGACAGAAAAAATCAATGGCGGTCGGTGTTATTTTTTCGTGATTTCGAAAAAATTTGACGGAACCTATAGCATTTTCGCAAAAAATATGGTATAATGATGCACATACGGTGAATACCGTAAATTAGAGTAGCTCATTCTGCGTAAAGTGTCACGGAAACGGGGAGTTGTTCCGCGAACGAAAATCCGACCCGGATGAAGATCCGATGCGGATTGCGGTAAAATGGGCGCATCCCGCTAAGGAGAAATGATCATATGAAGCATGTAGCAAAAGATCCAACATCAAATTCTGTCCTCTTTCACACCCCTTTTTCACCCGAGTATTTCCGCTGTGCGCTGAAAAGCCTGAAATCGACACGGACGTTGTGTGTTACCGCACTTCTGTGTGCACTCTGTGCGCTGATTGATATCTTTTATCTGATGATCGGCGGGGCGTTTTTGCGGATTTATTTTTCATTTTTGGTCGCCGGTCTTCTGTGTATGATTTCGGGACCCTTTCTTGCCATTCCTGCCGGTTTTCTTGTCGATACTCTGAGTTTTCTGTTTTCCGG
>JAZTZC010000272.1:0-5502 GCA_045637265.1 Eubacteriales bacterium
CAAATGCAGAGATGCCGTAGAAGACGCGGTTTGCAATCGACATCGAGGAAATCGAGCCGGGAACCCACCAGGGCGCGGTGATGTCGATGTACGGAATGTCGGCGTAGTCGGTGAGGTAATTCTGCAGAACGAGATCGAGCGCGTTTGCCTTGACGGTCAGGAGCAGATCATACTGGGAATCGCCTGCCGCAACGGCTTTCTTTGCCATTGTGTGCGCGGTGGTGTCGTTGATTTCGACGAGGGAGACGTTGTACTGCTCCTCAACGGCGGAGTTGCGGCGGTAGATTGCGTCGTTGAGCGCATCGCCCGTTTCCTCTTCAGCGTCGACCGTGTAGATCATCATCCATTCGGACATGTTGCCGTTGAGGATGTGGAACTCGTAGCCGCCGAAATCGCGTTCGGGAATGTCGGGTTTGAGTTCGGGTTCTGCGGTTTCGGTGATGACGGTGGTGTCGGCGAGGTCGTTGGTGGCTGCCTGTGTTTCGGTCGCGGCAGGTTCGGTTGTGCCGCAGGAGAGCAGTGCGGAGGATACAAGAAGCGATGCGAGCAGAGCGGTGAGGGGGATGTGTTTCATGGTAAGTCCTTTCTTTCTGAATGAGAAATTAGAAATTAGAAATGAGAAATGAGAAATGAGAAATGAGAAATGAGAAATTGGTTCGAAGTGGAGGGCGAGTGACGCGTCACGTGATGTTCGCACCGCGAAAACCTTCCCTTGCGGCAAGGTGGATTTCGATAAAAGTGCCCCGGCTAATTTATCGAAAGACGGATGAGGGTCGTGTCCCCCAAAACAAGTTTTTTCTTATATTATAACGTATTTTTGCGCAGAATACAAGAGGAAATGCGAATTTTCTGCATTGTTTACACGCGAATTTCTCGATTGGATGCGCGGCGTGAAATACAGGTGTTCTTATAGATTTGGAAATATTTTGTAAACATTCGTTCTGAATACTTGACACAAGAACAATTGTGTGATATAATTGCGGTACCAAAACAGAACGCGGGTTTTGCCAAATCCCGCAGAGCAAACAACACAATTGGGAAACAGAAAGGATGAAACAATGTCAAGTAAAGGTGTACTGTTTTTGCCGCAGCACCGCCGTGCGTTTGAGATCATGAACGATCAGGATGTGCGCTCTCTGGTTCTGGCGGTATTGCGCTACAACGAAGGATTGGAGGTCGGTGAGCTGTCGTACGGTGCGCAGATCGCGGGGATCTTCATGTTCGAGCAGGTCGATCGCTTCAACGAATCGTACGACAGGCGCTGTAAGTCCAACGCCGAAATTGCACGCCGCAGAGAAGCACAGCGGGCAGGAAACGCCGTCGGGGACGATGATTTTAACGATGCATACGAAGAAGCGGCGGAGCTGATGGCAGAAGAGGAGCCGGTGGAAACGCCGAAGCCGAAGAAAAAAACCACCCGACGTACACCGAAGAAACAGGATGCCCAATACTGCGAAGAACACGACAGTAAAACGAATGAGCACGACAATACAACGAACGAGCACGAACACAACACGTGCGGCAACCTAATAAATCCAAATACAAATCCAAGTCCAAGTCAAAATATAAATCCAATTTCTCTTTCAAATCCAAATCAAAATCCAAATCTGTCTGGTTCGGTATCGACGGATTCTGTTGAGACGATGACAGAGAACGAAAATTCTTTGCGTGACCGTGAAACCGACGGAGCAGCCCACGAGGAAGAATACAACTGTTCTATGATGGCATCGTATGACGAAAAGAAGACGGTGGACGATGATGGGTTAGATGGATATGATGGATTGGATGGATTGGAAAGAGAGAAAGAACATAAGAATTTGGTGCAGGAGACGACGGACGACAGGGAGGGGATGAAGCTGTCTCCGTTCGGGGAGTACGGAAAAGGTAAACCTGTGATACCGGGCATGGATGAGGTTCGTGCGTACTGTCAGAAGTATGCGCCGAAGGTCGATCCCGATGCGTTTTATCAATACTATGACAGCCGCGGATGGCAGATTGCAGGGCTTCCGATCGTGTCCTGGCAGGGATTGATCCGAAACTGGCAGAATCGCAGCAACGAACGTGCCGCCGCCATGCCGCAAAGACAAACACCCGGACGCGAAGCAGAGAAGGCGCGGGAAGCAAGCTACGACGTCGATCAATTCATCGAAGCGGCGATGCGTCATTCGTTTGACGAATTGAGATAAGGTATCGTCCTCATTTTTAATATCCAATTTTTCATTTCTCATTCATTCCCCTTGACTTTTTATGCAAAAAATGGTATAATATATATCATTTTATTCATAAAAGGAGTATCATCATGAATTATCCCGCATCTTTGGTCGGACGCGATTTTCTGTGTCTGCTCGACTATACCCCCGAGGAGATCGGTGCGCTGATCGACCTCGCCGCTCACTTCAAGGAACTGAAGAAAAACCGTATCCCGCACAACACGCTCACAGGACGCAATGTCGCGCTCATTTTTGAGAAGACCTCCACGCGTACCCGCTGTTCGTTTGAGGTTGCCGCGCACGACCTCGGTATGTCCACAACGTATCTCGATCCCAAGGCATCGCAGATCGGTCAGAAGGAGACGATTGCCGACACCGCGCGTGTCCTTGCCGGTATGTACGACGGCATCGAATACCGCGGCTTCGGACAGGAAATCGTCGAGGAGCTGGCAAAGTTCTCCAAGGTTCCCGTCTGGAACGGTCTGACCAACGAATACCATCCGACGCAGATTCTTGCCGACTTCCTCACCATCCGTGAGCATCTCGGTCGTCTCGCAGGCGTGAACTTCGTCTATATGGGCGACGCGCGCTACAACATGGGCAACTCTCTGATGATCGGCTGTGCGAAGATGGGACTGAACTTCACCGCATGCGCACCGAAGGCATACTTCCCGGATGCTGCGCTGATTGCAAAGTGTGAGGAGATTGCACGCGAAACGGGTGCGACCCTGCGCTTTGAAGAAGATCCTGCCAAGGCAGTCGCGGGTGCGGATGTCATCTACACCGACGTCTGGGTCTCGATGGGTGAGCCTGTCGAGGTTTGGGAGGAGCGCATCCGTGAGCTGTCTGCCTATCAGGTCAACGCGAGCCTGATGGCGATGACCGGCAAGAACACCGTCTTTATGCACTGCCTGCCCGCGTACCACAACCTCGATACCGGTGTCGGACGCGAAATGGGCGCAAAGTTCAACCGCGACGCCATGGAAGTCACCGACGAGGTCTTTGAATCTCCCGCGTCCATCGTCTTCGACGAAGCCGAAAACCGTATGCACACCATCAAGGCGGTTATGGCGGCAACGCTGGGATGGGAAGAGTAATTAGAAATTAGGAATGAGAAATTAGAAATTGGCGGGCGGGTGACGCAGGTTCGTCTCTAACTTTGTAGGGGAGGGGTAACCCCTCCCGGACATATGGCATCGATGATGCTTCCGTTTGACGGATAACGTGATGTGCGCACCCGCAGAAACTTCCCCTGGGGGAAGGTGTCACCGCAGGTGACGGATGAGGGTCGATTTGATGTATGTAACAATAGGAAACCCTCATCCGTCTTTCGATAAAATCGCAGGCGCGCTTTTATCGAAATCCACCTTCCCCTGGGGGAAGGTTTGGGTTGGTGCGCACCGCTGACTCCTTCGTCACCCACATCCTCCATCGCACATCAATTTTCAAAAATCAAAAGACAAAAACAACCTCCAAAATCTTCCAAACCTCTTGATTTGGCAAAGAAAGTATGATATAATATCATATTAGGAATACTGAAAACATACCCGAATCAAATTGGAGGATATGCTATGAAATCGAAAATCACAACGGCGCTGCTTGCGGCTCTGATGCTTGCCGGCACGCTGACACAGGTTGTCTCCTGCGGCTCCGGCGACAATGCGGGAACGACCCAGACGACAGGTGCTGACACTTCTTCTGTCGATACAGAGGCGGCCACCGAGGATACACGCTACAAGGCGAACCTTCCCGCGGATCTCAACTACAACGGCGAAGCGTTCAACATCGTCACCTACGACGATTCCAACGCAACATGGTATGACGTCGACTTTGCGGCAACCGAGGAAACGGGCGACACGCTCAACGACGCGGCATTCCGCCGTATGATCGCCGTCGAGCAGCTCTTGAACATCGACATCGTTGCCAATCCGTCTCCCGGCTACGGCAATGACCTCATCAAGAAGAGCGTCATGCCAGGCGACGGCGCGTATGACTGCGGCTTCGTCAATACCCATGCGACAACAGCACTGGCGGAAGGCGGTATGCTCATCGACCTGAAAACGATGGATACCCTCGATATCACCGCTCCCTGGTGGGATCAGAACGCGGTGAGCGACCTGACCATCGGCGAAAGACTGTTCATGGTCACGGGCGATATTTCCATCATGTATAAGAAGTCCATCGGCGTTCTGCTGTTCAACAAGCAGATGCTCAACGACCAGGACCTTGAGGACCCGTATCAGCTCGTCAAGGACATGAAGTGGACGATTGACAAGTTCAACGAAATGGCATCCACCGTTTCGCAGGACGTCAACGGCGACGCCAAGTCCGATCTTGAGGACAAGTTCGGTCTGCTGTACTACTGCGACATGATCGCCCTCGGTCTTGTCGGCGGCGGTACGCACTTCACGACGAAGAACGCAGAGGACTATCCGGAGCTGACGTTCTACACCGACCGCACGACCGACATCTTCAACAAGTACACGGAGCTGATGTACAACCCGCAGCTGTCGATTTCCTGGTCGAAGATCGGCAAGTCCAACGACGACATCATTGCGATGTTCCAGGACAACCGCGGTCTTTTCAACTTCAACGAGTTCCACGCCATCGAAAACATGCGTCAGATGGATACCGCGTTCGGTATTCTGCCGATGCCGCTCTACGATGAGCAGCAGGAGCGCTATTATCACATCATCAATCCGCACGTTGCGGCAATGCTCGTGGTTCCCAAGGACTGCCGCGATCCGGAGCGTGCCGGCTATGTGCTCGATGCGCTCGGCGCAGAATCCAAGAACGTGCTGACACCCGCGTACTATGACCAGTATCTGAAGTCCAAGGGTACGCGCGACAACGACTCCGAGGAAATGCTCGATATCATCTTCGACTCGATGACCTATGATATCGGTTATCTCTATAACTTCGGTGAGCTCGGCGGCATGGTGCTCGGCATGGTCAACGGCTATCAGTCCGACCTTGCATCCCGCTACGCAAAGTACGAATCCAAGGCGGTCAAGGCCATTGAAAAGATGGTCACCGCATTCCAGGATATGGAATGATTCGCAATTTGGAGATGATTGCGGTGAACAGATAGCGCAGTGTGCGCAAAAAGACCCACATCCGTCACGCCTGCGGCGTGCCACCTTCTCCCGGGAGAAGGTTTCCATGTGCGAACCATTCCGCCTGCGCCACCCATAAACAACATCTCCCAATATCATTTGACATCAACAGACTCCCCCGGGCAATCGCGCGGTCTCAAGCCGAAAGGTCTTACCGTGAGGAAAGTCCGGGCTTC
>JAZTZC010000273.1:0-2522 GCA_045637265.1 Eubacteriales bacterium
GATATCACCGATCTGCTCTCCAATTATCTCAATCATCCGACAAGAGAACTGCACTATCTGTTTGCATATTCGCTCGTTCATACGATGTTCGGACTTTCATAACACGACAGAGGAGGTACCGCCTATGACAAAGCCGCAGAAAGGATTTGCCATCATCACCGCCATTGTTCTTGTGATTGCCGCCTTGACGCTGATTGAGCCGATCACAGACTGGGTGCACAATAAAATCAAGTACCGGGACTTTGACCGTTATCTCGACATCGGTATCACGGCTTATTATGAAAAAGATTACGCCGCGGCGTATGATGCCTACATGTCCGCCTACGACAGCCTTATCGCCGAGAACGATTTCGATCTTGATATGAAAGCCGGTGCCTGTCAGCTTGCGGCGGAATGTCTGTCGCTGCAAGGTGATATTTACGGCGCGATCAACACACTGGAGCGCGGCTATGCCGAAACCGAAGAACCGATACTGTTATCGATGCTGATGGAGTCCCCCGTGCGTTTTTCCGATGTACGGCTGCATGAGGTCTTCTGCCGTGCGCTCGGTGTTTCCGAGGATGCGCTGACATACGGAGATCTACAGAAGATCGAAACGATCCAGATTCATCCCGATGTCATCCATATTTTCCCGCAGGACGGAGAGCGGACAAGCGGTTCGTTTGCCGTCGGCGAGCTGCTCCTGTCCTCATCCTATGAGTATCACTGCGCACAGCTGTCCTATGCAAGAGGCGCCGCCGTCCACGCGCTTGGATTTCATCCGTCAGACGGTGATCTCACCCGACTCGGTGTGATCAAAAATCTCCGTGTCTTTTCCCCATCCGGACCGGAAATCGAGGATTATTCGTTTCTTTCCGCCATGACCTCTCTGTGGGAGCTGTCGCTGAACTGGTCGCAGATTGCCGATCTTTCCCCGCTCGCCGCACTGACGGAACTGCGGGTCCTGGATCTGGAGAGTACACCCGTCCGCGATCTGAAACCGCTGTCTTCCCTGACAAAGCTGGAAGAACTGGTTCTGACGGATACCAAGGTCACCGATCTGTCGCCGCTTTCGGGTATGACAGAGATGACCACACTTTCCATCAAAAATCTGCAAATAACCTCGTTTGCGCCGCTTGCGAACATGAAAAACCTGCGGATTCTGATTGCGGATAACACCGGCATGACCGATCTTTCCGTATTGCGTGAGCATACGCATCTGAAATCCCTGATGCTGTCGGGCAACGCCATTTCCGATATCTCACCGATTGCTGGTAATCCCGATCTGTTCTGGGTCGTGCTGAACGGCAGTCCGATCACCGATCTTTCCCCATTTGCAGGCTGCACGGAACTCGAAATCCTCGAATGTGACAATGCCGCGGTGACCGATCTCTCGCCGCTTGCAGACTGTGCAAAGCTGCGGATTCTCAATTTGAACGGATCGCACGTCGCTGATCTGACACCGCTTGCCGGATGTACCGCATTGACCAAACTGGAAATCGATGGCAGCTTTGTTTCTGATCTGTCACCGCTGCAAAACTGCACCAAGCTGGAACGGCTTTGTGTCAACAGCGCACCGATTTCTGATCTGTCGCCGCTTGCAATCTTAACAAAACTTCGCGTTCTGGCACTCAACCAAACGAACATTTCCGATCTGGCACCGCTTGCGAGTCTGGAAAATCTGTCACTGCTCAAGATCGAACATACAGCGGTCACCGATCTGGCACCGCTTTCCGCCTGTATGAAGAACGGCAAGCTGTATGCTTACGGCTGCCCCATCACCGATTGGTCACCGCTATCCCCGGAGATCGAACTTGTAGGATTTCCGGAAGTTGATTCATAAAGGAGTAATGATATGACTTTATCCGATTTTTATAAAACCTATTCCTCCGACTGTACCGCCGGTTCGGCAAATCAAGTCCTGACCCGCGATGTAGAACCCGTTACCCGCTGCGGACGCATCTACTACCGCTTATCCCACGGCGGTGACAATTACGCATTGCTCTTTTCCAATCAGATCGACTCCACGTTTGCCGACGGTTCGATCAGTGTTGCCAATGACATCGGCGGCGATTGGGACATTCTCTCCCTGCGCGTCGGACTGACCGAAGAACGCGGTGTCGAGCCGGAGGTCTGGCATACGGTCACCTTTGGAGGCTGTGAGCAAAAGCACGTCTCTGCCGGGGACACAACGCCCTTCTTCTGTGACCCGATTCCGCTCGGTGCTGCAGGCGGCGACTATCTCTGCTATGAAATCAGCGTCTCGGGCGCATGTTATCCGTATCATGAGGAGATGACCTTGAATGTAGTCATCCGCGACGGTGATGGCTGGATTCCGTCAAAGAAAATTCCCGCCCCTCTGATGCTCGGCTCTGACCGCAAGGTTTTGCGCCGCATCGGCTTCCTCGGCGACTCCATCACACAGGGCTGCGGCACGGAATACGACAGCTACACGCATTGGGCGGCAAAGATCGCCGAGGAATTGCCCTCCGACTACAGCGTCTGGGATCTCGGCATCGGCTATGCACGCGCGTATGATGCTG
>JAZTZC010000274.1:0-5389 GCA_045637265.1 Eubacteriales bacterium
AGTCCAAGGGCAATGTCCTGTATGCCGACCAGCTTGTTGAAAAATTCGGCGTTGACGGTGTCCGTCACTACTGCCTTGCAGAAATGCCCTACGGTTCCGACGGCAACATCACCATTGAAAACCTCATCAAGCGCTACAACACCGACCTTGCCAACAACCCCGCCAACCTCGTCAACCGTACCGTCCCGATGACCAAGAAATATTTCGACGGCATCATGCCCGCACCCACCTGCCCCGATGCACTCGACGATGAACTGAAGGTAATGGCAGAAAAGACCTATACCGATGTCTGCGCACAGATGGATACCTACCACATCGCAGATGCGGTTGAAACACTCTTTGCGCTGTACTCCCGTGCCAACAAGTATATCGACGAAACCGCTCCGTGGGTACTTGCCAAGGATGAGGACAAGCGCGAACGTCTTGGCACCGTTATGTACAACCTGCTGGAAATGATCCGTCTTGGCGCAATCCTGACCGCTCCGTTCATGCCCGCAACCGCAGATGCCATCTTTGCACAGATCGGCTGTGACAACCGCGAATACGTCTGGGGCGCGCTCAAGGCAGGAGAAGCTGTCGGTGAGCCCACCGCCCTCTTCGCCCGCATCGACGAAAAGAAGATGATGGAGCAGATTGAGGCAGAACAGAAGGAAAACGCGCGCATTGCCAATGCCGCAAACGAAGCCATCAAGGCAAAGGACGAACCTGCCATTGAAATTGCACCGATCGCACCCGAGATCACGTTTGACCAGTTCATGACAAACGATCTGCGCTGTGCCCGTGTCATCGCATGCGAACCCGTACCGAAGTCCGATAAGCTTCTCAAGCTCCAGCTCGACCTCGGCAACGAAACCCGCCAGGTTGTCTCTGGTATTGCCAAGTGCTACAAGCCCGACGATCTGATCGGAAAGAAGGTCATGATGGTTGCCAACCTCGCACCGGCAAAGCTCCGCGGCGTAGAATCCTGCGGTATGATTTTAGCCGGCGGTGAAGGAGACCACATCGAAGTCGTTTTCCTGCCCGAATCGATGCCGCTCGGCACAAAAATCCATTAAAGTAAGACAAAAAGGGGAATCGTCCTGCGGTTCCCCTTTGTTTTGGAGTATTATGAAATCACAACATCCCATTTTTGATACCCACGCCCACTACCACGACAGCCGCTTCTCCTCGCCGGATACAGGTCTGCCGCAGGTTGATGTGCTTCTCGATACCCTTTTCTCCACGGAAATCTCCCATATCATCAATGTCGGTACCGATATTCCCCATTCCTTATCCGCCATCGCACTCGCTGAGCAGTATCCGAATATGTATGCTGTTGTCGGTATGTACCCCGGCTCCTGTCCTCTGCCTTTTGACATGGCACAAATGGAAGATATCATAGCGCAGTTTTCCCGGATGCTCGATCACGAAAAGGTCGTCGGTCTTGGGGAGATCGGCTTTGATTTTCATTATGACGATGTCCCGCACGATGTCCAGAAGCTCTGGTTTGACCGCCAGATGCGCCTTGCCAAAGAAAAACATGTCCCCGTCGTCATCCACGATCGCGAAGCACACGGCGCTACCATGGACATGATCGCCGCACATCCCGATGTCCGCGGTGTACTTCACAGCTATTCCGGCTCGGCGGAAATGGCGCGTCAGCTCTGTGACCGCGGATGGATGATCTCGCTGTCCGGTGTCGTCACATTCAAAAACGCCCGTCAAACCGTAGAAGTTGCCCAAACCGTCCCGCTGCAGCATCTGCTGATTGAAACCGATGCTCCGTATCTGACACCGCATCCGCACCGCGGAAAGATCAATCACTCGGGATATCTTGTCCACACCGCCGCCCGCATTGCCGAAATCCGCGGTATTTCCGAGGAGGAAGTACGCGATATCACACGGGAAAATGCTATGCGGTTTTTCGGAATTCCAAAAATCTGAAAATATTGGAAATTCGGGCATAAAATTCCTGATTTGCTCTTGCAAATTCGGTGAAATTCTGGTATACTATATATTATAAGTATAATTGCCATTCTATTGCAAAAATCACGTCCGATGTTGTAAGGAACCCAATATGACAAATCCCACTCAACCCCATTCCTCAGCGGATGCAGAAGCGTCGGCGGCTCCCGTCAATCAACCCGCGCCCTCCCCGTTTGCGCGAATCCTTCTGCTTGTTCTGATCACAGCAGGTGCCGCATTCAGCGGTATCTGTCCGGACCTGCTGTCTGCGTCCGTCTTTGCCGCGATTACCGCAGGGCTGTTTTCCTATACGTTTTTGCTGACGTTTTCGCCGCTGTTGTTCGCGGTCATTCCGATTTCGATGATTGCCGCATATGCCGCGACATTCAGCTTTTATCACGCCCTGCAGACGCTGCTGTTTCTGCCACTTGCCGCGACAATCGTACTCTGCATGCTCCGTTTCAGAAACAAAACCCAGACGGTCATTCACGGCGCCCTCGCCATTGGGATCGCGATCCTCATCCTGTTTCTGATCACCTATATGATGCAGAACGGAACGATCGCCCCGGATGCGCTGAAACAGTCCTACAACGATTTCTTTGAGCAGATGCGCACACAGATGACCGATTCGATGGTCGGCGCATACGAAGCCATGGAATCTGCCGCACAGAACAGCACCGAACAGCCGGATCTCTCCCATCCGATTCTCGGAGCAGATCCTGCCGCATCCTCCGGCGATCCCGGAGAAGCAGCAAAACAGAAGGCCGCAATGCAAGCCTATCTCCGCGCGACCGTCGATCTTTCGGTCAACTCTGTCAAGCTCGCGTTTCCTGCCCTGATTGCCATCGGAGCACAGGTACTTGCCTATCTCGCCCTCACCGTGTACCGCACGCTGACGCGTCTTTGCAAAACACCGTTTATGCTCCCGCGCAATTACCGTATTACGGTCAGTCGTACCGCGGCTGTCATCTTTGTCATTGCATATCTGATCAATATGTTTCCGACAGGAAGCAACACATCTCTCATGCAGATCGCATCCGCCAATCTCGCAACCATGATGATGCCCGGTATCTTCTTAATGGGACTCAATTCCCTCGCACGCCGTGCAAAGGATCCGTTCCGCCGTCGCTCGTTTATCGTCACTGCGGTTGTCATCGGTTTTCTCGTTCTCGTATATCCGTCGTATGCCATCTTTTTTGTACTCATTGACGGCATCGGCGAGGTCTTCTTCGGCGGACGATCAATCTTCTGATTTACCAAAGCCTAATCTTCAGAAAGGAGCGCTGTCCTTCTTATGAAATGGTTCCGATATTTTTCCAGACCGGGTGCCGTCAAGCACACCGTACAAAAAGCATTTGGGGTACTGATGCTCCTGATTTATGCGCTCGTCATGTCCGTCTCCGAGCCGCCCTCTGCCATCGGATGCGGAATGATCATGATCGCTTTGTATGTCCTCGGTCTTATTATCATCGGATATGCATTCAAGTTTTTCTCTCTGCGTATCACAAGCGCCGCAGACGAAGCGGAAGCTGCGATGTTCAGCTCGATCTCTCTCGACCTGTTCTCGCGTCTGTATATGCCCGTTGTCATCTGTGACAATGACGGCAGAATTACCTGGTACAACAAGGCTGCCGCACAGATTTTCCATGCAGGCGAAGTCCTTTACGGCAGATATCTCGACCAGTACTGTACCGCCACCGTGCGTGAAATCCGATCCTCCGATGCACCCGACGGATTCCCTGTTGCCGTGCTTCCGACCGTACACGCACATTTCCACAACAACACCGTATTCAACGAAGAACGAGAGCAGCTGCGCCGCGATTTCCGTGTAAAAAATTATGATTTCTCAATTGAAGATAAGCCCTATTCCCTTCTGCTCTGGAATGACAAACGTGATCTTGTTACGCTGGAACAAAAGATGGCAAACGCGGAAACCGTTGTCGGCTACATTCTGATCGACAACCTCGATGAGGTTCTGCAGTATGTACAGGAGCAGTATCGTCTGGCATCCGCACAGATTGAGAGCATCCTCTCCCGCTGGATTTCCGACCGCGACGGTCTGATCCGCGAATATGAACGCAACAAGTACCTCATCGTGTTTGAAGCACGGCATCTCGCAGATCTGCGAGAGAACCGCTTCGCCATCATGGACGAAATCCATACCGTCCGTGTCGGTGAATCGAATATGCCTGTCACCGTTTCCATGGGTCTTGCGCATGTAAGCGGCACACTTCCCGAAAAGGAAGCCGCTGCCCATGCCGCACTTGATCTTGCACTCCAGCGAGGCGGCGATCAGGTTGTATACAAAACCGAAGCCGGTGTTGAGTTCTACGGCGGACGTACCAAGTCCGTTCAGAAGCGCACCAAGGTCAAATCCCGCGTCTTTGCTGGTGAGCTTGCGGCGATGATTGCACAGTCCTCCAATGTCCTTATCATGGGTCACCGCTTTGCAGACCACGATTCCATCGGCTCCTGTATCGGTATCTTCAAATTCACCGAATTCTGCGGTGTACGCGCCAATGTTGTTGTCAACGATGCAGACCCGAATACCCGCGTCTGTCTGGAGCGTTTTAAGGAGCGCGATGATTATCGCGGTGTCTTCGTTGATGCTCCGACCGCACAGGATCTTGTTACCTCGGAAACGCTGCTCATCATCTGCGATGTTTCCAACCCCGCAGCATTTGAATCACTGCCCTTATACGAATGTGTCCGTACCTGTGTCATCATCGACCATCACCGAAAGACAGGAGAATTGAAATATCCGCCGGCGCTGATGTATATTGAGCCGTCCGCATCCTCCACATCCGAGCTCGTCTCGGAAATGCTTGAGCAGTCCCTGCCGCTCGGTGCTCTGCCCAAAGAAGAAGCAGACCTGCTTCTTGCAGGTATTCTGCTCGACACCAATCAGTTCACGCGCAATACCGGCGTGCGCACCTTCTCCTCGGCACTATATCTGCGCTCGGAAGGTGCTTCCCCGTCGGATGCCAAAATGCTCTTCCGCACCTCTCCCGAGGATTTCATGCGGGAAGCAAAATTCGAATCCAATGTCATCATTTACCGCGATATCATCGCCATCGCCGTTCGTGAAAGCGACGGTGCTACGGCGGATGACCGTATCGCGGCGGCAAAGGCAGCAGACCGCCTGCTCACCGTTTCCGGTGTTATGGCATCGTTCGCGCTTGTCCGTGTCGATGAAACCGTTCATATCTCCGCAAGATCGCAGGGCAATCTCAATGTCCAGCTGATTCTCGAGCGTATGCGCGGCGGCGGTCACTATGATGTAGCCGGCGCTCAGCTCCGCGGTGTTCCGATGCAGACCGTTCTTGAACAGCTCAAGTCGGCCATCGACACCTATCTTGCGGAAATCACATAAGTAACAAAAGCAAAGCCACTCCACAGCAAACAAAGAAAGGTCAGGAAGTCGGATCGTAGCCATGTCGTTCTG
>JAZTZC010000275.1:0-42131 GCA_045637265.1 Eubacteriales bacterium
GCGATCAGATTTCCGCCCATACGTCGCGCGGCACCGTGAATGATAAAATTCATAATCGTCCTCCGGCTGTCTTATGCAAGGATACCGTGCTTCTTCATCAGAGCGACGAGCTTTGCACGGTTGCCGTCTTCCATCTCGGTCAGCGGCAGACGGATGTCATTGGAGCAGAAGCCCATTTCGTTCATAGCCGCCTTGACGGGAATCGGGTTGACCTCGCAGAACAGCGTGTTGATCAGCTCGAGGTAATCCAGCTGCATCTTGGCAGCACCGCGAACATCGCCGGACATAAATTTCTTTACCATCTGCGAGGTTTCTGCGGGAATCAGGTTGGAGAGCACCGAGATAACGCCCTTGCCGCCCAGAGACAGGACAGGAACGATCTGGTCATCGTTGCCGGAGTACAGATCGAGCTTGTCGCCAACCAGTGCCATCGTTTCCGCGATCTTGGAGATATCGCCGTTGGCTTCCTTGATTGCGGCAATCATCGGGTGTTCTGCGAGTGCTGCATAGGTCGCGGGCTGAATTGCAACGCCGGTACGGGAGGGGACATTGTAAAGCACGAGGGGCTTTGTGGATGCATCGGCAATTGCTTCATACATCTTGACAAGACCCTTCTGGGTTGCCTTGTTGTAGTAAGGCGTGACAACGAGCATTGCATCGTAGCCGATGTCACATGCAAACTTGGTCAGATCAATCGCATAAGCGGTATCGTTGGAGCCGGTACCTGCGATCATCGGAACACGGCCTGCCGCGCGCTTAACCGCATAATCGAGTACCTCGCGGTGTTCTTCGTCGGTCAGGGTGGAGCCTTCACCGGTCGTACCTGCGATGACGAGTGCGTCAATGCCGGCATCAATCTGCCAGTCGATCAGTCGGCCGAAGTTTTCATAGTCAACACCATCGGGTGTCAGAGGGGTAATCAGAGCGGTAGCCGCACCTTCAAAAATCGTCTTGGTCTTCATAATATCAGTTTCCTTTCTTTTTCTGCATAGTCGTGATTTTCCAAAAGAAATGACAGCCGAGGGACGTTGGAACGCCGGCTGTCAGAACAGTTCTGTTAGATATACCGCAGAACGGAGAAATTTCCCTGCCATAGCGGTGCAGAATCATGTTGTGATAGCACTCCAAACATTCCGTTTGACAGTTCTGCCGATCTTCTCGACAGACCCAGCACGGTAGTCCGCATATACCGCCTTCGGCAGCCATCCCTTTCCGTCGCTTCCACACATCTGCGGTGATGTGGCAGAGAAACAGCGTACTTTTGATGAACCGCGCCTCTATCATTTACTATGGATAATAGTATAGCACAAGATGTTCGTGTTGTCAATAGATAACAGAAAAGAAATCGCAATTGATGCATAAAAATGCGCAAATCCGCTGAAATTCCCGAAAAATCAAGCAGACGGCACTCCGTATATACAGAGAACCGTCTGCGTATCAACAAAAGCAAACAGGATATGCTTATCGTGCCGGCATCAGCTTCCGCTTCATCTGCCGCATGGCAATGACAAAGCAGACCGCATGTGCCGCCGCCGTCAGCGCCCATGAAATCGGGTACGACGTATAAAGGCACGTCAGCGTCGGATTCCACGCAAAGAACGTGTAAATCCAGAAAATACGGAATCCGCAGGCACCGACCAGCGATACGATCATCGGCGTGATCGAGTAGCCGAGTCCGCGCATCAGACCGCCCATGACATCCATGATGCCGCATCCGAAATACGTCAGACAGATGATCTGCATACGCAGGACACCGTAAGAGATGACCTCGGGATCACTGTCATAGATCGACAGAAGCGGTTCTGCCGCAAGCATCGCGCCGCCGCCGATTACAAGCCCAACGAATGTAACGATCAGCACACACTGCCCGGCGACACGCTTGATGCGGGCAAGATTGTGCGCACCGAGGTTCTGCGAGGTAAACGTCAACGCCGCATGATGGAACGCATTCATCGCAACATAGATAAAGCCTTCGATATTGCCCGCCGCACCGTTGCCTGCCATCGCGGTCGAGCCGAAGGAGTTGATCGACGACTGGATTAAGACATTGGAAATGGAGAACAGCGAACCTTGAATTCCTGCCGGGACACCCGTCTGCATGATAAGCATCAGCTTGGAACGGTAAATGCGCAGCTTCTTCAAATCAAGGCAGAACGACGAACCCTTGGCACGGATCAGACAGATGACAACAAAGGTCGCCGACAGAATCTGCGATACAATGGTCGCAATCGCAACACCGGCAACGCCCATGTGAAAGACGATGACGAGAATCAGATTCAAAACGACATTGACGGCACCGGAAATTGTCAGAAAGATCAGCGGACGGCGGGTATCCCCGATCGCACGCAGAATCGACGAGCCGAAGTTGTAGATCATTTGTGCCGGCATGCCGCAGAAGTAAATTTTCATGTACAGCGCCGCCTGATCGATAACATCGGGCGGAGAGTCCATCCAGCCGAGGAATGTTTTCGAGCAGGTAAAACCGACAATACCGACACCGATACCACCGATGACCGACAGCAGCATCGAGGTGTGAACGACCTCATGGACGCCCTGATCGTCCTTGGCACCGAAAAACCGTGCCGCCGCGACATTGGCACCGACCGACAGTCCGATGAACAGATTGACGATCAGATTGATGAGCGAGCCGGTCGAGCTGACAGCGGCAAGGGCAGAGCTTCCAGCAAATCGACCGACCACGATGACGTCGGCGGCATTGTAGAGAAGCTGTAAAATGCTGGAAAGCATGAGCGGAACCGCAAAGAGAATGAGCTTGGAAAACAGCGGTCCCTCACACATATTGATTTCGTATTTTTTTGTCATGATGCGAATGATTCGCTTCCTTTCTTTGGAACGCGGATGCACACCGGGAGATCAGAGCTTTGTTCTTCCGAGCGTATTTGCGTATTCGATGACCGGACCGAGTCGGTTGTTCTGCCGGTCGTGACCCTGCCATGCAATGACAAGGTTGTTCCCAGGATACACATGTACCCCTTGGTTTTTGGCACCCGAGATGAAAAATTCATCCTCCGGCGCATTGACATATTTACGGAATCCGAATGCATAGCCGTCGGTATCCGAAATGACCGCCTGCAAAGCCGTTGCGCGGCGGCACCAGTCCTCGGAGAGAATCCGTTTTCCCTGCCAGATGCCGCCCTGCAGATACAGCTGACCGAGCTTTGCCATATCCTCACAGCACAGAAACAGACCGGTTCCGCCGGGGCTGTGACCGAGCGGGCAGACAGCGGATGCATGCAGAGAAAAGCCCATCGGACGGAACAGCTCCCGCTCCCAGAAAGCACCGATCGGCTCGCCCGTTACACGTGCAAAGATGCGGGACAGCAGATAGAAATTGGAGTCGGAATAGCAGAAATGCGCACCGGGTGTATGAACAGGTGCATGGGAAAGCACGGGGATCATCCAATCCGCGCCAAACGACTGAACATCGTCAGAGTCCGCGTCGAGAAAGCCGTGTTCAATGCCCGTGGTCTGTGACAGGACATGCGCGACGGTGCACGCTTTCCATGCGTCGCCGCAAAGATCGGGATACGCATCGGCAAAGAGGTCATAAACCGTGGTTTCGGTTGTCAGCAGTCCCCTGTCGCATGCCCATCCGATGGCAGTCGACACAAAGCCCTTTGTCACCGAGTACAATGCATTGACGCGATTGCCAAGCCGTATTTCCGCCGTTTCCGATACACCGTCAAAAATCACGGTAACCGCATACAGCGGCGCATCGATGGAGCGGGCTTGTTCGGTGACAAGGTTCAGAATCTCATGCGTGTTCATCATGCATCCCGACCGAATTTGTCGGCAAGTGCAAAGAATTTTCCGATCATATCATTGTAGTCGTGTCCCTGCCATGCAATGACAAGGTTCTTTTCGGGATAAACACGGATCGCCTGTCCGTTCATGCCGCCGCAATGGAACTCATTGGGATATACCATTTCCTTCCAGAAGCTGTAGCCGTAGCCGCGCGTTCCTTCCACAGAAACACGGAATTTAGTCGCTTCCGAACACCAGTCCTCGGAGAGAATCCGTTTTCCTTCCCAGACACCGCCCTGCAGATACAGCTGTCCGAGCTTTGCCATATCGGGAACGCGGATGAACAGACCCGTGCCGCCCATTGCGTGACCCGCAGGACAAACCGCCCACGCCTGACCCTGAAATTCCAGCGGAACGAAAAATTCACGCTGCATGAAGTCCATCATCTTTTCTCCTGCCGCCTGTGCAAACACGCGCGACAACAGATAGAAGTTGGAGTCGGAATAGCGGTAGAGCGTACCGGGCTTGACGGTCGGCGCACGGTCAAAGAGCGTATAGTGCAGCCAATCCGCGCCGAAATTCCGCGCATCCTCGCAGTCGATGTCGAGGAATCCGTGCTCAATGCCGGTCGTCTGTGTCAGCACGTGCGCAACGGTACAGTCCTTCCATACCGTCGGCATATCGGGATACAGCGGTGAGAGGATATCGTAAATGGAGTCATCCACGGAAAGCATCCCGCGGTCACACAGCATACCGATGGCGGTCGCCGTGAAATTCTTGGAAATCGAGTAAATGTCGTTGCAGTCGTTGGCGGGATTGATGCGTGTCGTTTCCGACGCACCGTCACGGATGACCGTCACGGCATATGCGGGAACCTGATATTCTTTTGCGGTTTCAATAAACTGATTCAACATAGCTGTCATCTCCTATCATGTAAACAGAAGTTCCTTTGTCACGCCTGCTGCAAGGTAATCCTCATAGATTTCTCCATTGACAAGCAGTCTGACCTTCTTGTTTTTGTCCGCTGTCAGACGGCAGCAGACAACACGTCCGTTCATCCAGTCCGCGGAAACGGTGATGCCGCCGCGCGCACGCAGACCTTCAAACGCACCACTCTGATATGCGGGATCGTCGGGAAGTGCGGGAAGCAGCTCAATGACATCGGTATGGCTCTGCAATAACATTTCCGCCATGGCAGCAGACGCACCGAAGTTGCCGTCGATCTGGAACGGCGGATGGTTGTCAAAGAGGTTGTCAAGCGTGGAATTGGAGAGGAGCTTTGCAATCATATCACCGGCATTTTTGCCCTGACCGAGACGTGCGTACAGGTTGATGAGCCATGCACAGCTCCATCCGGTATGACCGCCGCCGGATGCCAGACGCAGCTTGAGCGTCGTATCGATGGCATGCATCAGCTCCGGGGTATTGCGGTTGATTTCCCAGCCGGGATACAGCGCAAACGCATGGGAAATATGACGGTGACCGGGTTCCGGTTCATCATAATCCTCCTGCCATTCCTGCAGCTGACCGCGGGAACCGATCTTCAGAGGCGGCAGTTTTTTGTAAGCAGCTTTGGCTTCCGCCATCTGTTCTTCATTGATGCCGAGGATTCCCTCGGTCTTGATGTACATTTCAAACAGACCGCGGATGATCTCAATATCCATGGTCGGCGACAGGCACAGATATGCCGCCTCGCGCTGACCGTTGTTGTCGATGAAATAGCGGTTTTCGGGAGACGTGGAAGGACCTGAGCACAGATATCCGTCCTCATCCTCAAACATGTAGTCAAGGAAGAAGCGCGTACATTCTGCGATATACGGATACGCCGTTTCGCGCAGGAAATCCGTGTCCGGTGCGAACAGATAGTGCTCCCACATCGCATAACACAGCCATGCACCGCCCATCGGCCACAGACCCCAGAGTCCGTCAGCAGGTGCCGCAAAGCCGTAGATGTCGGAAAGATGGTGGAGGACCGCACCGCGGCAGTGGTAATATTCCCTTGCGACGGTTTTGCCGCCTTCCAGCAGATAGTTGTTGATGTAGTCAAACAGCGGATCGGCACACTCGGCGAGGTTTGCGACCTCCGCATGCCAGTAGTTCATTTGCAGATTGATGTTGGTATGATAGTCGGCATTCCACGGTGCATGCAGATATCCGCTCCACACACCCTGCAGATTCGCGGGAAGAGACTTGCCGCGGCTGGAGGACAGAAGCAGATAGCGTCCGAACTGGAAGTACAGATTGACCAGTCCCACGTCGGTCCGACCTGCCTTGACACGCGCCAGACGCTCATTGACGGGAAGTGCATCGATGGCTTCATCGTAATCGTATGCAATGTCGGCGCGACCCATGATTGCAGAAAAGTCGGCGATGTGCTCCGCCATCAAATCGTCAAACGACCCAATTTCGGGAAGAACAGCTTCTCCCTCGGTCTTCAGCGCAATGTAGATGCAGACCGTATCCGCGCCGCTGATCGTGAGGGTTTTACCGTCGGAGGAACAGTCGCCGCCCGTCACATCAAAACGGATTTTTCCGTCAAAGCGGTGTCCGCCCGTTTCCGTTTCGCCGCGGACGTGTATGACATTGCCGCCGACCTCGACGGAAAGATCGTTTTCGCGATCGTAGGATGCCGTAAAGGAGATCGCACCCGCGGTATCGGAGGTCAGACGCATGGCAATGACCTGCGCCGGGTAAGAGGCAAACAGCGTGCGGGTATAACCGATGCCGCCGCGCTTGTAGGTCACCGATGCAATGCCGTTGACAAGGTCAAGCTCCCGACGATAATCGGAAACCTCACCCTCTGCGTTCATTGCAAGCCGCAGATTGCCTGCCGATTCATAGGATTTGATGCGGAAAAAGTACGGATCCAGCAGTTCCCCTGCCAGCGCATCTGCGTTTTTGCCCTCTCGCAGAAGAGCGCGTACCTGTTCGAGCTTTTGGGCAAATCCTTCTGCGTGAAGTTCTATGGGACCGCCCGCCCACAGCTTTTCTTCATTGAGCTGTAAGCAGTCGTTATCCACACCGCCCCACAGCATCGCACCGAGCGTGCCGCAGCCGACAGGCGTTGCGTTTTCCCAGTTGACCGCTTCATTTGCAAGATATAAGGTATAGGAATTCATCAAAAGACTCCTCCGTGATTACAGAATCGGATGATACAGCGGCAGAATACCGTTTCCTGCCACCACCTGCGCCTGCGCCTCACACGCGATACAAAGCTCCGCCGCCATGAAAATATGCTCCTGCGTCATTGCGCGCTCGGTTCTCTCAAGACAGTCTGAAATCATCTGCCCAAAGAACGGCGCACCGACAAGACCGCGGGCACAGACAGCATGTTCTCCATCCTCATCTGCCCACAGCACCATTTCACTGTTGGGAGCGGTTCCGTTTGACGCAAGATTGACGAACTTACGCAGCTCAATATGTCCCTTGGTGCCGACGATCAGCGTTCTGCCGTCTCCCCAGTTGGAAAGACCGGGCGTTGTGAACCAGTCGACGCGGTAATAGTTGGTCGCACCGTTGTCGGCAGTCAGACATGCATCGCCGAAGTCCTCAAATTCGGGTGCTTCGGGATGCGCGTAATTGGCAATGCGGGCATAATCGACCCGTGCGGATTTTGCGCCTGTGTAGTATAAAAACTGCTCGATCTGATGCGAGCCGATGTCGCAGAGAATACCGCCCGATTCCTTCTTTTTCCAGAACCAGTCGGGACGGGATGCCGGATCACCGATGCGGTGCGGACCAAATCCTTCGACAGCAATGACGCGGCCAATCGCACCGGTATCAATCAGATAGCCTGCCATAATACCGGATTCCGTATGCAGACGCTCGGAAAAATAACAGAAATACCGACGCCCGGTTTCTTTGCATACCTGACGCGCTTCTGCGATCTGTTCAACCTGTGTAAACGGCGTTTTATCAACAAAATAATCCTTGCCGTGGCGCATCGCAGAAATGCCGAGCGGTCCGCGCTCCCACGGAACAATGGCAGAGGCGATCATACGGATTTCGGGGTGCTCTAAAATTTCTTCTGCGCTGTCAGCGACGGCAGCACCGTGCTTTGCGGCAAAGTCCTCGGCTTTCTTTCTGTCGCGGTCATAGACCAGACGGATTTCGGCACCTGCCGCACGCAGTCCCGAACACATCCCGCCGATATGTCCGTGGTCAAGACCGATGACACCGACGGGAAATTCCCCGGGTTTGACAACCGCGCCGGGCTTTGGCGGCAGGGATGCTAAAAATTCAGATACCTGTGATTCGTTCATGATGTTTGTTCCTTAATTGTTCAGTTCCTCGAATGCCGCAATGGCATCGGCAATCTTCTTGTTCATGGTCTTTTCCTGTTTTGCGGCAACCGATGCGATATCCCGCTTGTTGTTCTTCATCATCGCAGAGAACTGACCGTCACGCAGTTCGGGACAGTATACGGTATCGCCCCAGTCGAAGACACGGTTTCCGAAGACGATTTCCAGCATTTCTTCGGAGTCATTGTCGCGTGTATGCTTGGATTTCAGCAGGACATCGTAGAACGCAGGAACGAGATTCTGTGCGGAGTCGGATGCCATCGCCTCGAGAATAACACCGGTCATCTCAAGGTCCTTGACATTGGTCACAGGAATACAGGTCTGCTCACAGCCTTCAATACGGGAATAATATTCTTTCTGTGCTTCATCATACTTGGGGTACGGAATCAGACCGAAGTCGCTGTCCATGGAACGAAGTGTTTCCAAATAGAAGACCGGCATGTCGATGAAAAGCCCCTGACCGTTGATAAACATATTGACTTCTTCCGGATGGACATTCTCTTCATCCGTGAAATGATGCCAAACATTGCTGTCATAAACCAAATCGAAAATTTCCACAAAGACCGTCTGGAATGATTCATCCGCCAACAGAGAATAGGTCGGATAGTCATTGGCATCCATCTTCATGGATTCCTGTCCTGCGGCGATCCAGAAGCAAGGCAGAATCTGCTTCGCAGTGGAGAGAAGACCGTAACTGTCCTGTCTGTCCATTGCGCCGTCACCGTTGATATCGGCAACGACAGCCTTCATCATTTCGCGCATGGATGCAAAGGTCCAGCTGCCATCCTTGACCGCACCGTAGACATCGAAGTCGTTGTTTGCGGCAAGCTCTTTGTTGAACGCAAGCAGATGCGTGTATTCATAGCCGGAGGTATTGAACGCACCGACTGCGAAGAACGGGACATTACCGATGGACATCGCATCGGTCAGTTCCTTGTCCCAATAGGGCTTTGTCAGATCGATCTCAGGCAGATCGGCTATGGGACGGAGCAGACCCTCCATCGCATAGTTGAACGCATAGACACAGCGGGTGTTGATGATATCGTAGGTATCTTCTCCCGCCATAACGGAAAGACGCGCCTGCTTGGTGTCATTTTCCTCAAAGAACTCTTCAAACTTGAAGTTGTACTGCTCCATCAGACGAACATTGCGCTCATAAATGGCATCGTTCAGCGTGGAGCCGTCGGCAGCCTCCGCATGCATTGCGCTGTTCAGGTGCATCAGCTGACGGGCATAAATGGTAAAGGTTTCCCCGCCAAAGTCATAGGAGCTGAGGTCATGCGCGTAGATGTTTTCGGTGACGGCGGCAGTGGTGTCAGCGATGGCATCGGTGCCGGCATCGGGCACAGTACCGGTATCGACAGACGCGTCACCGCAACCGACAGCAGCAAACGCAGATGCTGCGAGCAGAAGCGTCAGTGCACATGTCAGAACATTGTGTTTCATAAGATTCAGTTCCTTTCCGTTGTTCGTTTATATTATACTAAAAATTGTTCCATCATTGCAGGGAAGGTGCGGTAATCGGTGATTGGCAGGAATGCAATATCGGAGACATATACCGCCTCGTCATTGCCGCCCGCACCGAAATCGTCGCCGACAAACAGTACCTCATCATGCGCATATCCGTATTCGGCACAGTAACGGTCGAGCGCCTGATACTTGTCATATTCCCTCGGGGTCATATCAAAGGACGACGTACCGCCGACAAAGACATTGTATTCGGGATTTGCAGCCTGCACGATCGGCAGAAGCGGTCTGCGGCGGCTGCGGTCGGGGTCAAATGCAAGCTTGTCGGCAAGCTGTGCTTTGGTACCGAGTATCGGGAATGTCACACATCCCGATGCGTGAAATTCGACGTTATCCCCGGCAAATTCGGTAAAGCCGAACTGCGCCCGCAATGCCGTGATCCGTGCCTCCATGGTTTCCCTCTCACACGGCGCAATATGCGAAAACACCTCTCGCAATCCGCCGATTGTCGGATCATACCCGGAAAATTCCATGCCGTAATTGCCGATGATATCGATCGGATAGCCGCCCATCTGCGTAAAAATGCGCTCGCACCGTCCCGCACCGACCATCAGAAGCTTGTATTTTTTCCCAAGCGCATCGAGCGTTCTGCGTGCATGCTCTTCCAAGGGGCTTTTATGCTGGGTCAGTGTTCCGTCCAGATCAAAGGCGAGCAGGCGGAACGGTTTTGTATACAGAGCAGGATCAAACAACATTGCAGCATATCCTTTCCTTCTATATAAAATGTGATAATACTATTATATCAACTTTTCGCCGTATCGTCAAGATGTTTCCGCCCGATTTCAAAGAAAGGCGGATTTTTCGTCTGCATGTGCAAAAAAATCCGACTGCCAGCTGCGGCAATCGGATTTTGGAATATTGGGTTCTGTATGCGCGGCAGATCAGTTCATGCCCAACTGCTGTTCCCATTCGGCATACGTTGCCATGATTTTGGAAAGTTCAGCTTCGATTGCCTTCTGCTGCTTTGCATAGACAGAGGTAATTTCCGCTTTGCCGAGGTTTGTCGTAAAGACCTGATTGATGCTGCTGTAAGAGGAGAGCCACAGTGTGCAGGAAAGCTCTACTGCGACATTGGAGAAAATCTTATCAACGATCAGCGCAGACTGCTCATCGCGTGTACCCTTCAGGCGGATGACATTATCGTAAACAGCAGGCTTGACATAGTCATAACCATAAGCAACCATCGCATCGGTCAGCGTACCGACCATGTTGAGTGTCTCGCCCTGTACCGTTACCGGAATTGCGGGAGCGGCATTGATCCACGGCTGTGCAAATCCTGTGTACTCCTCCTGCGATTCATCCAGCTTGGGCATCGGCAGCAGACCGTAGTCATACGGCAGATCACGGTATTCTTCCAGAGAGAAGGTACACGGGTTGTCAAACAGTGCCACACCATTGTTGGTGATAGCCGCACCGTCACAGTTGGAATTACCGCTGTTATACATACCGGTTTCGGTGAACACATCGGTGAAATGCTGAATAAATTCGATCAGCCGCGGATTTTCAAGACCGCAGACCAATTGATTATCCTTGTTTTCAACAAAACGGAAACCCGCCGCAAGCACAAAGCCCTCGTGAGATTCAAACGCGACACCGACGCGGTCAACGCCGTCGCCTGTGATCTTGGAGTCGCCGTCCATATCCTTGATGGCAAGCCGTCCGAGCTCGATCATCTTGTCAAACGTCCACTTACCGTCATTGACAAGCTGATACGGATCCTCAAGATCGAGATCCCGCGCGATATCACGGTTGAACATCATGATGTACAGCGAACCGAAATAGCGCGGAGAAATCATGCAGGACGGATAGTAAAGGCTGTTGCCGATATAGCTGGATTCGTTGAGTTCCGGCATCCAGTATTCAGCATCCAGATTGATGGTATCAATATAATTGAGCGGATAAATCGCACCCTGCTGTGCAAGAGCCTTTGTGACGGTTGCATGGTCCTGAATGATCAGGTGATAAGCGTCATCGCCTGCCATGACATTTTTGGTCAGCTGCGTTGCCATCTGCGGTGCGGACGAAGTCTCGTCACAGGTATACTTCATGGTGATGTTGAAGGTTTCTTCCATGAACCGATCACGGCGGTACAGCGCGTCATTGATGACTTCACCGTTCTCCGCATCTGCATGGTTGTGCAGAATGTTGTAGTCCATACCGTTGACATTGTTGGATGTCTGGATTTTGAATTCAGCACCCCGATAGTCCACCGGCGTCAGCTGCGCGGAATAAAGCAGCTCTGTCGGTTCTGTTACTGCTTCTGTCTGTGTTTGTGCATCGGTTACGGACGATGTATCCACAGCATCGGTGCTGTCGGAGCATGCCGCAAGCGATGACACCAGAAGCAGGGACGCAAGGATCGCTGCCGTATGTTTGGCGTTCATCATAATCAGGTCTCCTTTGGATGTTATGTTTTTTCGGAATCGCTTCCGTTACTATCATTGTTAGCAAGTATAGCACGATTTCACATGATTGTCAATGGAAATGCAGTGTTTTTCAGGAAAAAGCAGACCAAGGTGATACCCACTGTGAGCATCACCTTGCTGTCAATCTGCGTTGTGTTCCGATCAGTCGCCAAGCGGCATTTTATCAAACTGCCGTTGAATCGTCTTTTCTTTTTTTGCAACCTGGGAAGCAATATCACGCTTATTGCTCTTGAACATCTGCGCGATAAAACCGTCACGGATAGACGCACACAGAACGGTATCACCGAGGTCAACAACGCGATTTTCAAAAATCAGATCGAGCATTGCCGCAGATTCCTCGTCGCGGGAATACTTGGTCTTCAGTGCGATCTCGTAGTATGCAGGAACGACGTAATTTGCCGATTCGCAGTTGAGTGCTTCCAGAATCGCGCCGGTCATATCGAGCTTGGAATTGGTGACAGGAATAATATTCGCCCAATAATACGATACGCGGGAGTAGTATTCGCTCTGCGCCTCATCGTATTTCGGATACGGCAGAATACCGAAATCGGTTTCCATATCACGCAGATTGTTGATATGGAAGAATGAAACGTCCATAAACATCGATCTTCCCTCAGAGAAAATCTGAATATTATCCGTGGGAACATCGTAATCACCGATGGTCTTGGAAAACCATGTTTCAGCGTCCCATGTAATTGTATAGAACTTGTTGAAGACATTGACAAAGCGCTCGCTTGTCATATTGATATAAGGAATATCGTTTTCATCCTTGAGAATGCTCATCTCGCCGGCACCGATCCAGAAGTTCGGGGAAACCTGCTTGGAATGTGACAAAAAGCCCCAGCGGTCATTCACATCCATGACTCCGTCGCCGTTGATATCGGAGAGAACCTCTGTCATCATTGACAGCATGGCATCCATCGTCCATTTGCCATCGCCCACCAGCTGATACGGACTTTCCATATCATAATCGGAAACCATCTGCTTGTTGAACGCAAGCGCATAGGTCAGGTCAAGCACGTTGATATCGTAGTCACCGATCGCAACGTACTGCTTTCCGTCAATGGTCAGCGATTCGTTGAGTTTGCTTGCCCAATAGGGCTTGGTGAGATCGATGTTCGGAATATCCGAAATGCTGTGGGTCAGACCGTCTGTATAGAAAAACATCGCATCGTCACAGCGGAGAACGCCAAGCTCAAACGCATCATCACCTGCCTGGATCAGCGTGCGGACAGGAGCACTTTTATCCTCTGCAATCGTTTCCACGATTTTGATGTCAAAGCGTTCCTCGATCTTGCGGTTGCGCTTATAAAGGGAGTCATCATATACTTCTCCGGACTCCTCGGCAACGTCGACATAGCTGTGGACATTGGCATTTTCAATGGTACGGATACGGAATTCCACGCCGCCGAAGGTGATGTCACCGAGATCATCCTTATACAGAAATTCGGTTTCCGTTTCGGTAACAGCCTCAGTCGCCGCCGCGGTATCCGCCGAGGTTTCAACAGGGGTTGATGCTGCTTCTCCGCAGGAAATCAGTCCTGCGCACAGCAAAAGAAGAAGCGAGGTTAAGGTTGTGTTTTTCATGTTTCTTTTCTCCCTATTTTTTGGAATCAGTACTTCAGCGGTGTCCAGACCTGCATATCGGTCTCACCGCGGTTTTCCATGGCGTAATACGGAATGAAGTGCAGACGCTGTGCTTCATATGCGGCTGCATCGATAGCCGTATAAAGCTGACCGTTGTCGACCTTGACATAACCATCAGCTGTGATGACGGGCATACCGAAGTAGTCATTGGCTGTCAAGTCAAACGCGGTCTTTGGATCAATGGAAAGTGCAAAGATATCACCCTCATTGTCAACGCCTTCCATGCAGTAGACAACGGGACCGTACAGAAGTGCCGCGCGTCCTGCATTGTCATGGACACCGGGTGCGGCAACGACAAGGCGCGGCTGAATGTGGAAGTCAAGCTCGAGTACATCGACTGCATCAAAATACGCGTAGCCGTCGCGCAGTTCATACGGTGCGGATGCTTCAAACGCGGTACACCAGCCGGGAACGCGGACCGCAATCTTACCGTAGCCGCCGACCTCCAGTCTGACCTTGCCGCATGCCGGATATGCCGTTGTCTGACGGATGGTCTTGCCTTCATATGCGGTCGTACCGTTCATGTAGTGGTGGACATACAAGGTATCACCATCTTCGGTGTAAAGGAAATCCCCGATGGCATTGATGAAGCGCAGGATGTTGGGCGGGCAGCAGGAGCAGCCGAAGACCTTGAGTCGCTGGGTGATCGGATAGCGTTCCTTATCCTTGGTTGCGGGGTTCTTGTTGTGGTCAGACAGGTCGATGGTCAGCGGATTTTCGTAGAAGAATTCATCACCCGCCATCGAAACGCCGGAAATGGAGCCGTTGTACATCGCAAGCTCCGCCGTGTCCGCATACCAGCCCATCGGCTTGATCTTCGTCATTCTCTGGCAGAACAGCGCCAGTGCCAGCGTTGCGCAGGTTTCGGTGTAAGCAGGCTCGTTTTTGAGGTCATAGTCGACGGTAAACGCCTCGCCGATATGGGAGGAGCCAATACCGCCCGTGATATACATACGCTTGTATGCGACATTCTTCAGAATGGCTTCGCAGGCATGGAGCAGTGCTTCATCGCCGTATTCCAGCGCATGGTCTGCCATGGCAATGTACAGATACATCGCACGGACGGAATGTCCTTCTGCGGTCGTCATTTCGCGGACAGGCAGATGGTCCTGCGCGTAGTTTGCCGTTGCAAAACCGCAGTAACCATTGGGGTCAAGATCGTTTGCACCGCGGTTGTCAATGAAGAACTTGGACAGCTCGAGATACTTGCGCTCTCCTGTCGCATGGTACATTCTGACGAGTGCCAGCTCGATTTCCTCATGACCGGGCGTCATGAATTTCGCTGTTTTTTCAACGGTAAATGCTCGGATAACAAGATCAATATAACGCTTGACAAGTCCCATCAGCTTGTCCTTGCCCGTCGCATGCTGATAGGCAATGGCAGCTTCGGTCAGATGTCCGAGACAGTACAGCTCATGATGGTCACGGGTCTGAAAACGGTCGTCCGTTTCGTAAATCTTGAAGTAGCAGTTGTAATAGCCGTCTTCCATCTGGTTGGCACACATATCATCAATGATCGCGTCAACCTTGGCCTCCAGTGCTGCATCGCGTCCGCGTTCGAGAACATATGCCGCACCTTCAATCCACTTTGCGATATCGGAATCCCAGAAGAAGTGTGCATGCCAGCCCTCGCGCTGCTGCTGTTCCAGATCACACTTCAAAGCCTCAAATCGCTTGGTTTCCGCAAAACGGTCATAGACCGCATCGATGGTGACATCCTTGGAGACGCGCTGTTTTTCGCCCCAGAATGCGCCGTCCAGGTGTGTGTAATAAAAAGGAATATGCTTCATGCTGATCCTCCTGTTGATCTGTATTTTTTATCTTATTATATTATAACAAGTTTTGGTCTGTGAGTCAAGATGCTGCTATTGTTTTCACATAAAAACAGGGATCGCAGCACCGTAATGCCGCAACCCCGACAGGAGATTTCTTATTGATTTTCAGTGTTCCCGATGTTCAGATCAATTATGATTCAGAATACGCCCTTATTGAATTTTCTTTGTACCGCAACAATACAGCCTATACCAATAACCAATCCGATCATCAGCACTGCAACAGCAAATACAGCAAAGCTACCAAACAAACCGATAATACCGCTGAGCAGCAACGCGATTGCGATAACAAACATGGCTTTCCCAAAGGCTGTTCCGTATGCTGCTTTATTCGTAACTTTCATTTGGTGGTAATCGTGAATCAAATCTGTTTTGCCTCTGTATATTGCAATTCCCATTCCCATGAAAATCATTGCAGCTAAAAACATAATAATAGAGTACACTAACATACCGTTATCTCCCAAAATTCAAATTTATTGTACTCTGGCTTTGCGTTCGGCAGGAACACAAAATCAAATTGGAAAGGTTTTTTCCGATATGATATAAGATATAAAATGAGGAATTCGCTATTGTCTCACAGTTTGCGGCATATGATACAGTCTATCGCCGAGAAATCACAGGAAACGGTCTTCCAGAATCGCGTAACAGCTGTTTTCCGAAAGCACAAGATGCTCACGCAGTTCCACATCCACACAAGCAAAGGCAGTCTTCAGCTTTTCTGTCAATACACGGTCTTCTTCTGACGGCTGTGGGATGGTCGGATGGTTGTGGACAAGAACTGCGATGCTCGCTTCGTACATAACCGCCATTCTGACACAGCGCGGAATGTCCAGTACAACGCCCGTTTGGGTGCCGTCGGAGATACGAACCGTCTTGGTATGGTAACCTTCCGCATTGAAGAGCATCAAAAATACATGCTCTACCGCCGTCTCCGCAAAGTACATCCGTCGGATCATCGGAACCAGCTCCGCAAGTCCTGTCAAACGGTAACCCGAGCGCGCGGGGATATCTGACTGAATATGCACACGCATCAGCGCACAGACCAATCGAATCAGCAACGCCGTACTCGGTCCGATGCCATGAACCTGCTGAAGTGCGGCAGCGGGAGCCTCCAGAACTCCTCGGATATTGCCGAACCGTTTCAGAAGGCGATGTGCCGTCTCGTTCGTGTTAACACGCTGCTGGGAATAAAAGAGAAGCAGTTCCAAAAGCTCATGTTCACTGAAATTGCTGTCAAGTGTATAGGTTTCATCTGCCGCAAGAAACCGTCTCCGTAAACGATCCCGATGCCCATCATGCAGGTTTTCCGTTTTCATCTCGAATGCCCTCCCAATCAACTGTCAAAGCATGTTATTGCCTACATTATATCATACAGCTGAACTTCTTGCAAGACACTTTGAGAAAAAACAAGAGAAACCATCCAAGTATCTCCCGACCGCGTGATGCCCCACACCTGTGAGTGATTTCATTCTGTTATGAACTGCTCTGTTCTTCGGTCGGTTCGACGATAAGTGTATTCATCGTCGCCGCATCCCTGCAAAACGATCTCATCATCCGTATACCGCTTGATACACCACATCAGACCTTTGGTTGTCATAAGGCACTTTCCAAGCTCACATTGTTCGGTCGGAATCGTTATGTCCTTTGACTCATAAGAGAAATCGCAATGGAAGCGACACCATTTCTCCGTATTGTCTTTATAATTCCGAATTCTGAAAAACTGACCGCCGCTGAACAACCCAAGATCGAAAACGATATTGTATGACGCTCCGCAATAAATGTTGGTATTCTCCGACTTTATCGAAAAAATGTATTCCGTCTTCCCTGTGCACAGGTAAAACCGAAAATCATCATGTGCTGCATGGTAGCCGTCAGCCATTCTCCACAAGGTAAGGCATTTGGGGATTCCGGCTTCCTTCACCGTTGGCAGAGGAGTACCGCTATGATCCACCACAAAGGATTCCAAACGGCGCATTGACTTCTTCAAATTTGGGTCATAGGCAGCTCCCAAACCCGATGCCAATTCACTATTACAAATTGCGGTATGCGGATCACTGTCTTCCACAAAATATGCATATTCTGTTTTTTCAAGTATTTGATCTCGTTCGCAGATTGCTACAAGATGTTTTTTGTTCTCATAGCCTTTATAAAGCTTGGCTCCCAGCCGTTTTTTGTCTGACGAACAATACAGCACAAGTGCAAACTTCTCAGTCTCTACAATTTCACAATTTGAGCTGCGATAAACGCCGCAGGTAAAATGATCAACATCCGCATCAAAGGTGCTGATACCGTCCTTTATGATCGAATCGGTACTCACAGAAAAAATTCTGCTGATGAGTACGATTTTTGCAATCTCGGGAAATGTCTGATCCAGCTCCCAACGAGAAACGGTTTGCCGCGTTGTGCCAAGCTTATTTGCAAACTCTTCTTGTGAAAGACTATGTTCGATTCGTATTTGTTGTATTCTCTGCCCAAGTGTCATCCTGATTACCTCTCTGCCCGTTTGTTCAGTATCATTATAACATATTTTGAACATGATGTCTACCAACCGAACGCGGAAATTTGTCACGCAGAACGTGACAAAAAGAGAAAAAATAAATCTCAGGCGAACATCCATGAGGTTCATGAAAAGGTGCAATGGTGAAAGAGGGTTTACTCCTAAAATACGAAAAGCCCTCTTCAATCGAGGACTCCGGATGATTGTGAAGTTCATGCTCAATGCGTAAATCAAAATGAATAAAATAAAAAGCCATTCAAGGCTGTGGTGCACCTTCAGGGATTCGAACCCGGGACCCACTGATTAAGAGTCAGTTGCTCTACCAACTGAGCTAAAGGTGCATATTGCTTGAATGGCTTTTTATGGCTCCCCCAACTGGACTTGAACCAGTGACCCGTTGATTAACTTAGTGAACATCGCCAGGTTTAAGTTAGCGCTCATAACGCACCAACAAACTTATACTGAATGGTAATTTTTTGATTTATCTCCCCGTTTTCGCGGGTTCTGTCGCCGATGATGATTTTATCGATCAGACGGTTCAGAAGCTCGGTGTCCAAGTTCTCAACCTGCGTATATCTGTCAAGCATGTCGGCAAATTGGCGCGTTCCCTCCTCAACATCCCGTACATCGGAAACCTGTTTCTGCAGGGATTCCAGCCTGCACTGCAATTCTTCCTGTTCCGTATCCCATCGCTTGGTGATTTCACGGAACTTCGTTTCGGAAATGGTACCGCTTAATCGATCCTCATACATCATATCAAATCGACGATCCAGTTCGGTAAGCCGCATCTGTATGGTTTCGATTTCAGCGTGTGCCGTCCTGACACGGGAGATATTGTCCACACCAAGCTTCTTCGCAATCCGTCGGATACATGCGTCTTTATTTTGATGAACAGAAGCGATAATCTTCTGAATATCCTGAAGAACCGCAGTATACAATTCATCATACCGGATATAATGTGCAGAACAGTATTCGGGTCCCTTTTTCTTGTAGGTATTGCAGACATAATAGTTATCCCGGTCGCTTGCATTACAGATACCAAGGGCATACCCGCATCTCTCACATTTGATCAGGCCCGCAAAGATATTGACCGAGCCTGATTTGCTTTCACGTTTTCGGTTGCCGAGAGCTTTGTGCGCATCTTCCCAGAGTTGTTCGGAAATCAGTGCGGGGAATTGATTTTTGACTACGATCCATTCACTTTCATCCTGATGGATGATCTTTTGGCTCTTATATGACAATTTCCTGCGCTTACCGCTGATCAGATGTCCAAGGTATGTTTCATTGTCCATCATACGAAGCACCGTCACCATGTTCCATTCATACGGATCTTTTTTGTACTCACGACCGGCCTTGAATGCCTGATAGGCTGCCGGAGTGAGTACTTTCTGCTGTGTCAGCGTCCGTGCGATTTTGTTATAACCGTAGCCATGATATGCTGCCATCTCAAACATCCAACGAACGGTCGGCGCAGTTTCTTCATCGAACTCCAGCATATGTTTATCGGAGTCGCATTTCTTCAAGCCATACGCAGCTTGTGATCCGATAAACTCGCCGTTCTTGGCTTTTGCAACAAATGCTAGCTTCACCTTATGGGAACAGTCTGCAGGATAAAATTCGTTGAACACGTTCTTAATCGGAATCATCAGATCATAATCAAGATTGCTTCGCGCAGAATCAACATTTTCCGTAACAGCAATGAATCGGATATCATGTTCCGGAAAATAATTGCTGATATAGTAACCGATCTTGACATAATTTCTGCCGAACCGTGAAAGGTCTTTTACGATGACTGTATTGATGTTTCCCTGCTCCACTTCTTTCATCATACGAATGAAATCCGGTCGATCAAAATTGGTTCCCGTCCATCCATCATCGCAGAAAAAAGTATAATCTTTGATTCCAAAGTCGCGGCAGTAATCTCCAAGGATTTTCTTTTGTGTTTCAATCGATACGCTTGTGCCGTCCTGCTCATCGTCGTCACTCAGACGGCAGTAGCAGGCTGCTATGATTTTCTTGCTTTGCATTGTTTTCCTCCTAAAATCCATGCAAAGCGGTTGGTATTCTCATTATAACACAGTCGGTGTCAGAATGTCAACAGTCCGTCCGCTTACATTTTTCGTGTTCTGCAGGATGTTCTATCTCAATCTTTTCAGCGATGTAATCCGCGACCAGCTCGATTAAATCCTTTGAACCAAAGGTGCGTTCGACGGTCAGACCTCTGTGCCGTACACCTTCCTCCGGTACGGATTCTATTTTCGGTTTCTCTATTTTCAATCACGTTCCCTTCCTTCTATAATAAGTATTTATTTTCACTAAGTTACTCTCCCGATCAGACTGCTGCATAACGCAGTTTCTCCGATATCTGTATATTGAATCGCTCGCTATAATGAGTATCATAGGTCTTGGCGCACGTACAGATGCCGGAGCGCCCGTTGTCTGTCGGGGGATATGAGGTTGTCAAAGAACAAAACGGCAGTAATCAAAGTTCAAAACCAAGAATTAATTCGTGTAATTTCAGTTTCAGACTGATATAAACATCCTCATCCAACGCACGGTGTATCACACCATTGGGCGTCTGAATATAGATTCTGGATAGATTTCTGATATACGGATCAAAATATGCCTGAATTAGATTTTCAGCACTTGAATCTCCATGTACTGCTTCAAATAACATCCGATATGTAATTGTTGTACAAGTCATTATCTCACCTCCCACCGGTCAGTTTATTCTGCATTTCCGCAAAAGACTTTGTTCGCATACGCTGAACAGCAGACCGTGACATATGCATATAATCTGCTATTTTCTGATCACTCCATCCGCAGCAGTAACCGAGGAATAGAATATCCCTCTCCCGCTGTGTCATGGAATGCAGAATTTCGTACAGCAAATCATTTTTGAACGGAATTTGACGCCCCAGAATCGGTACATGATTTTCTAAAAACGATAATTCATCTTCCATATCGAACTCAATCATAAGAGCATCATCGAGATTACTCTCTTTCTCCGCTGTCCGGCAATACTTACGCAGAAAATCGATCCGCGCATTTCTTAACGCAGTTCGTACTAATTTCTTAAATTGCAGTACAACCAGGTCTTCTTTTTCCATAAACACAATCCTCCTAAAAAGAATTGCGTTTATGTTTTTGTGCCTCTATTATATATACACGTTGCAGGGGTGCCATTTTACCCACTTATTTGAAATATTTATTTTATTCACCGGGATGTGATATATAGCAAGAATAGTTGTATATTCTCCAAGTTGAGCCTGATATATAAAGATATGCACCTCCATAAGTGTTAAACTTGTGAGGTGCATATCTTTTCAGGATATTGGGCTTTTTATTTCAGAAGCCGACAATACGGAATCATCAGAAGCACACCGACGATCATCAGCCCGAGCCATACCAGAATCAGATTGCCCCATCCGATGGTCGGCGCAGCGTTTGCGAAAATCAGATTTGCCGCGGCGGCAGCCATATAACTGAGGAAGTCCAGAAATCCGGTTGCCGAGGACACCATACCCGTGTCGCGCAAACTCGGGCAGTAGCGGCTCCACAACATCGATGCGGATGCGTTGGAGGACATGATCGCGACGATCATGAAGATGATATTGAGCACGGGATACTTCACAAAATAGGTCAGCGCAAAGAACAGCGACGCGGAGGAGAACATCATCAGAATTGTCTTGTGCATGTTGCGGTTCAGCCGCTCATAGACAAATACCGCCAAAAACGCCGTCATCGAAATGACAAGGGTCGCCGCCGTGAAGATCGCCGCCGAGGTTTGCGGTGAGAAGCCGAGATACTGGGCAATGTACGTCGGAAGCCAGAAGACGACCGATGTACGCACAACGCCTGTGATGATCGAAATGACCGAGAAGCGGATGATCTCATGCTCGATCAGAACACTGATATTGCCGCTGCCCTTTTCCTGCGCTTTGTATTTTCCGTACTGGACGATCTTTTTGCGCTCAAATGCGGTGAAGAAGCAGAAGCCTGTGACCGACATCAGCACCAGAACACCGCTACTGACCGCAAAAACAGTTTGCCATGCAAGGAACGATGCCAGAAGACCTGCGGTAGGCGAGCCGAAGAACGATGCAAACGTGTATCCGAGACTGCAGCGCGTCGCGTGATGCGGCTCTGTATTCTCGGAAACGACCTTGGTCATCGGACCGTAGATCATCGACAGGAAGAATCCCGTCAGACTGTAAATGATCATAGCGATGGTCGGATACACCGTCATTCGTGAGAAGATAAAGTTTGTTATAGCGGCGCCGAACAGACCCGTGGAGATCATCCATTTTGCCTTGATCTTATCACCGATGGCACCGTTGATAAGCTGACCGACAGCGTAAAAGATGAAATACAATGAGGAAATGCTGCCGATGTATTCCTCGGTATAACCGAGTGCAACCATCTGCGGGGTAACGGCGCTCAAAATATTGCGGGCGATATATACAGCAAAGTACGATACAGAGCATAGTGCTCCGATCATAATGGCATTTTTCACATTCCGGCTGAACTGCATGATGATACCTTCTTATCTGGTTTGGATGATTGGATACTGCTTTTCAAGGTTGATTTCCTTTTTGGGTAACTGATAAGATTCAGTGCTTTCTCCGCGTCATTTGCTGGTGCGCTTTCCGTGATAATCGCTATAAAAAAGAGCCGCTTCACGGATTTTTGTGGTATTTATAAGAGACGTTGTTCAGCGTTTATGCCGCTAAAGCCGCTTTACAATAAGGGACGGCGTGGTAGGCTTTGCCAAACAGGCAAAGGGCATCTCATGTGCATTTGCCCGTGCCTGTGTCAATCCACGCCGCCAGAGGCTCGTTGTAAAGCAGAACGTGGAATAAATGCTGGGCTTCTCCACAAATTTCCGTGAAGAACCTTTTTATTCCATCATTGTATCTAAAAGAGAAGATGCAAAAAGCTCATGCATTTCACGGATTGGATGATTTACACCTTCCGCAAGCAGCAAATCTGTATCAACTCCGTGATCATGGAGCTTCTTCCATTTCGAATAAACATCGCATACGGGAACATCGTATTTCTTCGCAACCGCAATGGCAGTTTCCATGTATTTATCCATCATACCATCATTTTGCCATTTCATGGATTTTCCGGAAAATTCGATATACCGTTCAAGAACATTCGGATTGACATAGGTATTGATCATGTTGGGTGTCATAAAAATGACTTCGCAACCAAAATCCTTCAATTTCTCAAAGATGGTAGAAAGAGAATCAATGTAAAGCTGTAAACCTTTTTCAAGACCACTCACATCGTTAAGACCAAAGCACACAACACACAAGTCGGGGCTCTTGGAAATGACATCGCGATGAAGTCTCTCAACACCGAACGATGCTGCCGTTCCTCGGATTCCGGCATTGATGATGTTGATGACCGCACCCGGGCAAATCATCTCCAGCTTTTTCTTCAGCAAATGATGATATGCCGCATCGCCATCATAATGGGTGCGAAAACATCCCTGCGTAACGCTGTCACCCAAAAACGCAATGGTTGTCGGCGGATTGTGTTTGTTTGTCGCGATTTTTCTTAAAATTTCCATAATCTTACGCTCCTATCTGATTTATGAAATATCTACCCATTTTCACAAGGTAAATAAGGGTGTCTTCCATGAGTGCATCGGGAATTCTGTCAAAGCTCTTGATTGCCTCCAGAGTAAAATCTCCTTTATAGTTTGCCTGTTTCAGTGCGTCGCACAGGCGATTCCAGTTCATATGTCCCATCAACGGAAACATATGCAAATCCTCATGCAAATTATTGTCGTGAATGTGCAATGCTCGGATCAGAGAGGCATTTGTTTTTGAAATGAACTCTGCCGGATCACGAAACATCGCCGCATGACCAATATCTATACATCCTACAAGCCACTCCGAATGAAGCTGCTCAATAAATGTACTGAACTCCAACGGATCATTCAAAACCGGCAGGATTTTTCCGTTGCGGCGTTCAAAATCGTTTTCGACCGCAATTTTTATGCCGAATTTTTTCCCGTAAGGTTCCAAGGATTTGTAATACTTCTGATTGTACTGATATAAATCATCACGGTTTTCAGTGCATATCAGATGAACAACGATATTCTTCGCTCCAAGATACGCAGCATATTCTATGGAGCGGACAATGGTTTCGTAATTACAGCAGGAAATATCAAAAGACTCTCCTTCCGCAAGATCAAAGGGCGCGTGTGCCTGGTTACACAAAAGCTCTGCATTATCAAGCATCACCTTTGTTTTCCGGGCATTTTCCATATAATCGTTCCCCAGCAGCGCGACACCGTTGTTGTAGAACGAAAAATCACACGCATCAAATCCTGCTTTTTTCAGCAGTGCAAATGCTTTTTCCTGACCAAATCTTCTTACGATACTATTCGTTTCAGTAGACAAAAGCATATTCACACCGACCTTTTCTCAAAGAATACAACAGGTCCGATAAGTCCCCCGTGTACATAGTTCTTTTCCTGATTCGTGGCTTTACCGTGATACGGACCGATGTGCTTCGGTTCCCATTCTTCCGGCAATTCAAAATGTACAAATGCGTTTGCCGCAGTGTTGGAAACTTTGATCACAAGCTCATTGTGGAGTTTCAGCAGGGTTTTATCTACAACAAAGGTATACGGCGGCATAAGAGCTGTACCTACGAATTTTCCGTTAATATAAGCCTCACAGCTGTATTTTACATCGCCAAGCGAAAGAATTACGTCATCTGCAGTATCCGTCAAATCAAATACTGCACAGTATTCACATTCACCCGAGAACTCTGCACCCAACTGCGATACCCAATCACCGCAGCTTACCGTCATTTCGTCTGCGGAAACAGGTTCATAAACAGCAGCGTCTCCGGCGATTGTGAATCTGCGCAGAGGTTTCATTTCAAAGTCCTTGATCTGTAAAAGTGCATCGCCCGGTTGGTACCGAACCGATAAACCATCCTCTTTTCCTGTAACAAAAATTTTCATTTCGCCACATTCAAAGGTATATTCATCTGCAACCGCATATGTTTCACCTGTTGTTCTGATCTCACAGGAATCTTCGGGAAGACGGATATTTGCCGTCACCTGTTCATTCGCCTCGTTGAAAATAAGGTAAATTTCACAGCCTTCACAAATTCGCTTATGCACTCGAAGTTTTTTATCATCTCCCGTAATTTCAAGAACCGGGAAATAGCACGCATTATTCTCACGGTAAATTTCACCGCCGCCGCGAACGAAAAGCTCCAACCGAGTCTTTACTTCTTCCGGCATATATTTTTCTGCCGGAATGTAAAGCTTTGTATAGCATGCTCGACCCATTTCAATTCTGCCTTGTTTCAATACATCGGTATCACAAGCCAGAATCAAATCATCATCAACAATGTCAAACTGACTGTGATGCCGTTCTATCTGTGCGCCCATTGTCGTATAAGCTCTGACAGCATCATCCGTGTTTTCATCACTTGCCCAGAAGTCGCACATCGGCATATACAGAGCACAGCTTGTATCCGGTTTTCCGCATTGCATCAGATAGGTCAGGCTGGCAAGATACTGATTGAATTCTGCAAGATATTCAAGACCCGGCTGCGGCTGATTATAGGAAGGTCTTTGACGGATAGAATAATAACTGCTGTTATCATACATCAAAAGCAACGGATTGAGGATATTGATCCCTCTGACCATCTGATAGCCGATGACATATCGAAATCTTTCATAAGGGGATGTACCATACACCGACATGGATTCCGTCATGGAAAGCCCGGAACCGTTCTGCTCTGCTGCGGAGGATGCAAGTCTCGGGAAGAAATTGCATTCGATACCGGGATCAATCTGTCCCCAAATCGTATCCACACCGGGGACATCAAGAAGTCTCAGAAGACGCATCGGCTGGTGATAACCACCGTAGTGATACGACAGGAGTTCATCCTCTCCTGCAAGATGCCCCGTATGAAGCATGCCATTCTCATGACACCATGTTCTGATCGGTATGAAATAATTTTCAGCAAACGCATCGGCACAGATATCGTGATAAATAATGTTGAACGCAGGATCATCACGAGCCGTGATCTTTTCACAGGACAGCTCCTTGCCCGTACGCTGTTGATACATTTCCCTTATTGTCTTTGAATAAGGACCGGGACGAATGGAGGGCTCGTCCGTAAATACCAATGGTGCAAGTTTGTTGAAGCTTTCCCCCATTTTCTCCTTGTGCGCCTGATGGGTCAGCTTGATGAATTTTTCGGTCGCCTTAATATTGGTAAGATCAGAATAATTTTGTATGATGAAAGAGCTTTCCGTGCTGCTCACAAACGGATCCCATGCTACCTCAAGACATAACGATGGATCGTCTGCAGTTACAAGGAAGTTAGCGTTTCCCGAAGGCCATCCTGCCTCATCGTAGATCCAGAACTTGATACCCTTTTCATATGCGTAATCGACGGCATAGGTAACCAATTCAAGATATTCATCCGAGAGGTAATCCGGCTGAAGATTTGTAACCATCGTATGCGGTCTGAATTCCTTCGATGTCGAAATAATATACACTCCAAGAATATTTTGGCTGTACATTTCATCGATCTGTTTTCTGATCCCCTCTCGTGTTATCACATCATTCCATGTCCAACCGTAAACAGGATAAAACTCATTTGCAGGATTGCAGAAATCATCAAAATTAAAATTTCTCATATCTACATCTCCTTGTCATATTTTCCTTCTGCCTTGACTTGGCTGACAAAAACGAAAATTGACACAATCATAATTCCGTAAAGCACAGATGTGAAAATCGGAAAACTGCTTGCCTGAAATAGGAAATTTACAAGACCGAACAGCGGAGGCGCAATCATAACCCCAACATATGCCATGGCAATCAGAGAGCCCATGACCGCCTGCGAAATGTCTTTTCCGAAATTATACGGTGTCAGATGGATGAAGTTCGGGTAAATGGAACCGTTTCCGAAACCAACCATAAACAGTCCTGCGATGGACAAAACGGCAGAACCCGGAATCAGCAGCATCACAATCGCCGCAAGTAAAAGTCCGCAGCCTATATAAATGCGCTTCCACGTAGAAATCTTGTTTGCAAGCAGACCGGAGGTAAATCTTCCGAGTGCCATTCCGGCATAATAAAGGGTCAGCGCCAAGGCTCCGTCAGCAGGTGTCAGTCCTTTGCTTTCAACCAAATAATAACTTCCCCATACACCGCATACATACTCAATGGCATTGGTTGCCAGCATGATAACCCATGCGCAACGCAGCTTTGCGATAGAGATCAGCTGTTTTACGGAAAGCGTTTTGGCTGGCTCTTCCCCGTCTGCTTCCGCAGATGCTTTTTTCTTCCACAGTGGGAAAGAAAGAATGACAATCACCGCAATGATACCTTGTACAATACAGGCATAACGATAACCACCGCGCCAACCGGTTCCTGACAGAGCAACAGACATCAGATAGGGACTGCAGGAAACGCCTATTCCGTAGAAACAATGCAGATAGTTCATATGGTTTGCACCATAATGAAGAGCAATAAAGTTGTTAAGACCTGCATCAATGGCACCTGCACCCACACCAAGTGGAATAGCACAAAGCCACATGACCACAATATTAGGAGAAAGCGAAAAACCAAGAAGTGCAAGCGCCGTCATAGCGGTGCTGATTGCCGATACCTTATGGGTACCGAAACGATTGATAACACCGGTACTGAAGATACTTGAAAGTACCGTACAGCCTGAAATGGTAAAAGTGATAAGACTTACCGCATATTCAGGCATACTCCAATCGCGGTATATAGCAGGCCATGCAGACCCGATGAGAGAATCCGGTACGCCAAGTCCGATAAAAGCAATATAAATAATAACAAGAAGAAACATATTTTTATTTACCTAAATTGGCTGAAAACAGGAAGATAGTAAAATGTCAGCCTTGTGCATTTAACTGTCCTGCATAGAAATAATCGAAATCGCAAGAAAAGGAGACTATGCTTCTCCTTTTCTTATCGCAGCACAGATGCATTGCAGTGTGCATCTGTGCGCGATCTACAGTGTTATTGAGTGATATACACCTTGAAATATCTGTCACACATCGGCAGTAACTGTCCGTGCATGACTGATTTATGGGTTTAGCTTCCGAAGTTTACAAAAGATTCATTGAGAGATTCGATATATTTATTCTCGCTTTTCTCACGATTTGCATAATACGAAGCAAAATTGGTGTCTTTGCTCATGACCATGTTATCAAAATAACCGTAGTAGTTTTTGGACAGAAAGTTCATACCGGGATCAAATACCATGTTATTGAAGATAATATCAAGCATTTTGGGGGAATCTTCATCCTGTGCAAATCGTGCACTGAACATGGAATCGTAGAATTCCGGACGGACATACGTATAGCCATAATAGGACAGCCATTCCGAAACAAGACCGGACTGGTCAATGTCTGCGGTAGATGGGATCAGCAGGTTTGCACTCCAGCTGAGTGAGCTGTAATTTTCCTGTGCTTCGTCATACTTCGGCAGAGGCAGGAAGCCATAATCAAAGGGAAGATTGTTATATAGAGAAGGTGCGGATGCGCTGTTTACAAAAAACGTAAGATAGTTACCCTTGGAGAACATGGCAACAGCTTCCTGAAGGTCTGCCTTGCTTCCTCTGATGATATATCCGCCACCGCCATCGAACAGATTCACAATTTTATCAAGAACCACCTGCGTCTTTTCATTGTTGACAACCAACTCAATTCCGTTGTCTGTATTCTTATAGATAAACTGATTGCACGATGAGGGGATACTGCGGAGTCTCCATGACGAGCCCGCACAGTAGATGGCAATACCATAAAGATCTTCTTCATCAAATGTCATATCACCGTTGATGTCACCCGTAATCGCTGAGGAAATTTCTGACAGCTTATCCCATGTCCATGTACCGTCGTAAACATAGTCATACAGGCTGCCCAGATTATGCGCTGCTGCGAGTTCCTTGTTGAACAGCATGATAACGACTTCCGTAATCGTAATATCACTGGATGCATAGGGAGATTTGCCGTTGAGAGACAGAGAATCAATGATATCTCCGTGCCAGTAAGGCTTTGTGAAATCCACATACGGAACGCTCTTCCAGTCAACCGCAATATTTTCGGATGCATAATTGATCAGATTCAGATTGACATGATTAATGATAAGGTCATAGGCATGGTCGCCGGACATAACCGATTTCTGTACCATTCCGTAGATTTCATTGCTGGCATAAAGTTCATAGGTGATGTCGACGTTCAGCTTGTTTTCAGCCTCCAGGTCACGGGTATACAGCGCATCGTTGATAGGAGAGCCGGTCATTTCCTCCGAACAGACATAGACATTATCGTTCATACCGATAATGTGGAATTCATCACCGCCGAAATCTTTCACGATACCGGGCTTCAAAGCCTCTTCTTCAGAAATGGTGGTTTCGACTGCAGCGGTTGCAGTCGTATCCGTGCTTTCGGATGCCGTATCGCCGCAGGATGCCGTTGCTGCAAGCAGAGCAGCAAGAATGAGAAAAGATAGTGTGCGTTTCATAGAAAATCCTCCTATAAATTTATTTATTTTCAAAGAAAATTCAGAGCAATAGAGTTACGGAAAACGCTATGTAAGAATCCAAATAACAACAGAATCCTGTCGTACCATCATTGGTCGAAACGAGCAAAGCGGAGATTCTGTCAATCAGACATGATTGGCACACCGTATGGTAATCGGACCCCAAAGACCACTATCCAGAGAATCGCGGTCAAAGATATCCTGCGCCGCTTTATAAACAGATAACTGCCACGGCTGATACTTATCAAAGCTCTTTGTATATTGATGCTGATTGCCGGGTGTGTTCGATACACGAATCTGAAGCTGATTGTTTTCCAAAAGCAATTCTGCCGGAATTTCATACCGATAGGGCTTCATCACACGGATACCAAGCGATTTTCCATTCAAGAATACTTCACAGGTATGACGAACCTCGCCAAGATCGAATATCACATCACCTCCCGCATACGTAAATTCCGTTTCGTATACACCGCTGCCCGAAAAATCGCGTCCGGTCATCAAAGACCATTCCCCAAGCTGTGCAGGAACAGAGGTGTCCTCAAGTTCATAGTATTCGGGATATCGTTCTCCGATCACAAACTGATTGACACGCCGGAACATATACGGACCATCAAGCGTCTTCACAACATCCTCTCGAATGATCCTGGAGATCGGAAATACATCTTCTGTGAGATACAGAGCACAGCTCTCTCCTGATTCCAGCGTAACAATTGCATAACCATCTTCAGAATCATTTATAGATCTGAAACATCCGGATGTGATATCCACAAAATATCCGTCGTGTCCATTCAGGTTTACAGAAAATGTATTCCGTTCTTCCGCTTCATTGTACAGACAAATCAAATCATTGTCATCACATATACGGTGCATGACACGAATCTTTTCATTTCCTCCGCGGATGCAGATATCCGGGACAAGGGAATCGGTTTCCGATAAAACCATACCGCCGTTTACCTGAAAAACAGATAAAGCATCTTTGACAGAAGGCGTAAGATACGCATTGTGCGGTATGATAATTTTTCGATACTTTGCGTTGCCCATGGAAATAACACCGTTTCGGAGCTCTTTGGACTGCAGAATCACATCATCATCCACAATATCAAAATCTATGCCGCGTGCCTCCAGTCTCCATCCGAGCGATTCATATTCATCTGCGACTTCACCCGCATGCAATCCTCCCCAGAAGTCATTCACTGGATAATAAAGCGCAGTATCACAAATTCTTTCTCCGCACGAACATACATAAGAAAGCCGCTCTACATAACGGTTGAATATCGGAAGATCACAGTGACAGGCCTGTATTTCTGAAAAACCGGGGGCTTCCTGCGACATATTATAACCTTCGCGTGCATATGACACGACCATAAGATTCATGACTGTTACACCGCGGATCGCCTGAAAACCGAGCATGAACCGCATCTGTTCATAAGTCATTCCATATCCGTATACACCGAAGCTCTCGGTCATGGCTCGATCATTGCCGATCTGTGCAGCTGCAGAAGATGCGTATCTCGGGAAAAATCGATTTTCCGCGGTTTTCCCTGCAACATTTCCGCCAATGGTGACATCCTTTTGCTCTCCCGGGAAAATCTGTCTCCAGATTACATCCACGCCGGGCAGATCCATACAGCGCAAACCGCGCATCTGATGAAAATGAGAACCGTATATGCATCCCATTGGAATATCGTCTCTATCAAGATGTCCTGTGAATTGCATCCCGTTGGCATTTGCCCATCTCTTACATTCCATGAGAAAGTTTTCGCAATATACGCGGCTGCACAAATCATACCAGCGCCGTTTGTACTCGATATTATTTTCATTCAAGGGTTCTTTCCCCAAAAGAACAGGCACATGGGGCAGAATGGACTCCCCATACTGTTCCTCGTACATCCGGCACAGGTCTTCACGGAAAGGAAGATATGGCGCTTTCGGTTCATCGGTAAAAACAGCGGTTATCGTTTGTCCGAAGTGCTCACCAAGATGTTCCTTATACTGTTCATGTGTGATCCGCAGAAAAGCCTGTGTAGCTTCTTTGACAGTGATATCGGGATAGTCCGGAACTCCCGGTCCTTCCCATGCAGAGGCAACAGAATCATATACAGACACCTCAGCATCTGCATCAAATAGATACCCGTCATCGATCATACTGCCATCCAAAAACACTGCTTCCGTGGTTCCCGATCTGTGGTACTGCTCTCCTTGTCTGTATCGGCGTGTGCATTGCTGTAAATTGCGTTTGGCATATTCCGGGTATTCATACAGTACACGACCGCAAGCGCCGCCGGATGGCCAACCACCTTCATCATACAGCCAGCATTCCATACCGTATTCCCGCGCACGCTCCGTTGCATAACGGAAATACTGAAAATATGCCGGTGTCAGATAATTGGGATCCAGCTGCGTCGGCATCGCTGTGGGACGGAAGTTTTGCGGTTCCGGAATCATATAGAATGCCCTGATGCCGAGACGGCGCATTTCCTCGATTTGTGCATTGATTTTTTCTTCACTTAACACCCCATTCCATACCCATGCATAGATTGGCGCATAGTTTCTATCCGGGGACAGAAATGCTTCGGGTTTAAATGCTTTCTCATTGCGACACATCATACGAACCTCTCAATTTTCAGATTTCATATAGATTGCAGGACAGTAATCGTTTACTTTTTGAAAAGCACGAGACAACATAGGATAAGTCATTCATCGGCTAATATGCCATTTCAAAAGATAAAACGAACACAGTAAACGTTTACTTTTTCTGGAAAAGATACCAGACAGCACACAAGAATGTGCTGTCTGTATCTGAAACAAGCCTATTCAGAGAACCTTTGGTACCGATACAGATTCCCTATGAATCAAATCGGCAGAAAGAAGTCTTGAGGATGTCTGTCCATTGGAAATCAATTCGAGTATCATTTCCGCAGCACCAACTCCAAGCGCATACGCATCTTGCCTTACGGTGGTCAAAGATGGAACAAAATACGCCGAAACGGAACTGTCGTCAAAGCCGATTACGGAGAGATCGTCCGGAACCGCTATTCCAAGATCATGCGCTGCTCTCAGTATCATACCGGCTGTATCATCAGAAAATGTCATGGCTGCCGTAAATGTATGCGATTCCAGTACCTTTTTGATTGCAAGATACTGCTCCACATCACCTGATCGTTCATAAAGCGGGTCAGAAAATACCAGCGAAAGATCCGGTGCAAAACCGCGCACTTCAAATGCGGATAGATAGCCTGCATAACGCTCTTTCAAAACAGAATACTGCATTGGAGCGGTAAAACACGCTATTTTCCGATGTCCAATATCCAAAAGATTCCCCACAGCTTTGGCTGTTACATCCCGGTCGGGAATACCAATGAACGGAATATCATCTGCACCGAGAATATATTCCACAGAAACCATGGGCAGATTCGTCGCTTGCAAGGTTTGCAAATGCTTCGGATTCAGAAAGCCGCTGGCGACAACAATGCCGTCACACGGCAAACTGCAAAGACTGCGAATGTTCATTTCCTCCTGCTCGATCTGGCTGTTTGCCGAATAGATACTGACCGAGTAGCCGGATAGATTGGCTTTCACCTGCAATCCGCTGAAGACCTCGGCGTAAAAACCGCTCATCTGCGGAACAAGCAGAGCAATGTTATTGGTTTTGTTCGTCTTCAGAACCTTGGCGTACATATTGGGGACATATCCCAAATCTTTTGCCGCTTGCTCGATTTTCGTTCTGGTTTCACTGCTGTAATATTGATTGGTGTGATTGAGAACACGAGAAACCGTAGCAGTTGAGTATCCTGTTGCACGGACGATATCCCGAATGGTCACTTTTTTTTGCGTTGCTATTTTAGGTCTCTCCTTGGAAGTAAACGTTTTCATGTTTTTATTCTAACACATTTGCATAAATTTGTCAAGATATACTGAATAAATTTTTGTTATGTTATTTACCAATCTGTCTTCAGATTATATGTGCACAGCTAAACATTATTATCGAAATTCCGTGCTGATAGCTTTACCCCACGCAAATCCGCAATATCGGAACGCTTTACCGAAATGCTTTCTGTGAGACATATGAGAATCATCTGCTTATGTGCAAGGGTTTTAGCCGTCGCTTTTTTGCAGCCGCTTTTTTCCCGTCGGTTTTTATCGCCGTTTTTTATCGTCACTCTTGTTGATGATCAATTTCATGTAATTCTGTCGGGTTCAAATGTCTCCGAAATCATAGGAGCCTGCCAATCCTGTTGGGATCAAACACTGCGAAACACTTTTATACCATGACACATAAGCAGGCATATCGGACTCAAAACTCGGTTGTTATGTCAATATTCCCCACAAGAAAATAGCAAGCCGCACACGAAAAAGGCCTGTTTTTTCTATCTTGTTAAATTACATCCATCATTTTGAGCGATGATATGAGTGATGTATTGATTTTTGTCACAAAATCTGGTATAATAAATTATGTAAACGTAACAGGTTCAGGAAGGTGATAGCGTGAAAAAGACTTTTTCACGCGGGTTTTGTGGCTTTCGTTGTTTTTGGGCAACGATTTTGCCTGCGATAAGATCGCATTAAAACCCCAACCCAATTCCCGGAAGAAAGGATACTTTCGTGAACGAAAGTCATGGTATTTATGATGCAAAACAAAAAGCCCCCTTTTCAAATAACGAATGCAATGATCCATGAGGTGGCTGAAATTGCAGAGTTGATCGGCAAACTGACAAGTACAAATCAATTGTCTGCTAACCCAACATTGCGGCGTACAAATCGTATCCGCACAATACACGCTTCTCTTGCGATTGAACAGAACACATTGAGTCTGGAACAGGTCACAGCAGTTCTCAGCGGAAAACAGGTTCTGGCTCCGCCTAAAGATATCGCAGAGATCAAGAATGCTTATGAAATCTACGAGCGGCTGGACGAGTTGGATCCCTACTCTGTAGATGATTTACTGACTGCGCATGGCATCATGACGCAAGGATTGGTTGAGGAAGCCGGTGCATTTCGTTCCCGTCCGGTTGGTGTTGTCGATCAGGCAGGACACGTTCTCCATTTCGGCACCCTGCCCCAATATGTTCCGGATCTGGTAATGGAACTGTTGGACTGGGCAAAAACCAGCGATATACACATGCTGATCCGCAGTTGCGTGTTCCACTATGAACTGGAACTGATTCACCCCTTCTCCGACGGCAACGGACGTATAGGACGTCTATGGCATACTTTGCTTCTTTCCAAATGGAATCCAGCGTTTGCCTGGTTGCCTGTAGAATCTATGATTCATGCTCGACAGGCAGAATATTATGCGGCCATCAACGCCTCCAACGATACCGGTGAGTCCACGGTATTTATCGAGTTTATGCTCTCAACGATCAAGGCATCACTCATTGATGCAATCAATACGAATGATGAAATGAGCGATAAAAAGATGGATAAGGAAACGATACGTTGGAATCAGATCGTGAAATTCCTTGAAACACATGAGTATATTATGAATGCCGATGTTCGGTCTCTATGTGGTGTGTCTGCTGCTACAGCAAACCGAATTCTTGCTGGGCTGGTTGCAGAAGAACAACTTACAAAATACCGTGAAGGCGGGCATTGGGTATATAACTTAAAGAAATAGATCCTTATTCCACACATGTGATATTAAAAAGATATGTAATGGATAGAATAACGGCAAGCGGGGTCTCAAACTATCTTGAGCCACACGACAGCCGCAATTCGCCCGCAAAGCGAGCGCAAGGCTGTCTGGCTTGTTGAGGAGTGCCCCAATCCCCCGAAAACGACAGAGAAACGAAAACAGCACCTTTTATCGGAAACATACAAGTTCCGTAACAGGTGCTGTTTGCATTATTCGCATTGACAAAGCATATTAATTCGCGTTTTTCTGTTATTGATTACAGGCAATATTTTCCTACTTATCGGGTAGAATGTACCTGTTATTTCGATGATGACCTTATAATGCTGATTTTTGAACTAAATTGGGTGCCGTTCTGAATATACTCAAGGCAGTAGCCGCTCACTGTGATTAACGCCTCAAGTTATTGCTTAATTAACTGTTTGCAAACTCTCGTATGGCATAATTTGCATCCTTCTTCAGAATATCAATGATACGCTCCGAAATCGAAGCATCCTTGATCACCCCACTACGGCACACACGTAGCAAATGATTTCTAACAAAATGTGATGGATCAATTGCACCTTCATAGAGTTTACACTCAATTCTGTCTCTATACTTTGTGACAAGCATTTTTACCAAGCAGTTACAAGCCATTCTTCGTACTGGCCAATAATCATCCTCAAAGCATTGCAGAACAATAGAAAGAATCATTGCATCAATTTTTTCGGGATCATCTGCATAACGACATAAATATTGCTCTACACATTCGGCAAGAGCCACCTTTGTTGATCGATCCTTCTTCGAAAAATCGAAGCACCATTCTAACATTTCATCCTTGTCTGCAGCACCCGTGACAATTCTCAACATAAGCACTCTACCAGCTAAAACGCTTTTAGAACTGCCCATGAAAGAATAAGTTTCCGAGATATCAATATTTACGATTGCATTTACCAGTTCTACAGATAAAATAATATCGCCTTGATTCGGATATACCAACACATCACAAAGACAATCGATACAATCTTCTTTAACATCTGCAGGTGCCTTGCTATTCAAGACATCAATACAAAGAGGTAACAACTTTTCATTAATTATCCCTTTCATTTCTGACGTATAGTGTTCCCGTACTATGCTCTTGATTGTGGCATACGGTTTTTCTGAAAATCCCGTGAAAGAACTCGGATTGTTATTAACTTCAAACTGTTGCCTAGCAGTATCAATCTGATCGGTAAAAATACGATTCCAATCACCGCAACCCGTATTAATGTTATAAAAAAGCTTCTGTGTACCAATTAGTCCATTATCAGGAGCTAAAGCAAGAACTTCGAATACCTCCTTGTTTTGCATAACGAGAGCTGCAATAAACTGAGGATGACCCCCATTTCTAACTATAAACGTCAAATTTTCTCCGAGCACTTTACAAAATTCTTCTTGCATAGCATGAGGAACATCTTTAATGTTAAGATACAGCAATATATTTGCCAGTGTTCCTCCCATATGAAAATGCCTTTCTTGCATAATTTCTGTCAGCATCTCAACTACAGCAGCTGCATTCAAACGATTGATATTTTGTAAAATACAATCGAAATAATCTTCAGATGTTCCCCAATAAATAGAACTACTACTGCTCTTTAAGTATGTTTCTCCCTCGGTAAAGCATGAATCTGTCATGTACATTCCAAGTTTGGTAAGCACCGCTCTTTTCATGCTATCCGCAGAAGAACATGGTGCTCGACTACTTAATCGCCAAAGTTCATCGGCACTAGTTACAACAGAGAGATATGCATCATCCCACTTATAATCGAGAAGATTTTTGAACAATTTTGCATTTCCTTGCAGAACTAAGAGTTTTATAGACTCAAAAAGAAGAGGTTCGTTGCTCGTTAATTCATCATACTGATACAACACTCTAAAAAGCAATTCTCGAGCAATATGCATATGAGTATGAGAACCATATAACAGTGCAGTAAAGAAATAATTTTCCACATCGTATATGATGCTACCAATATTCGTGCCATAGAACATGGTCCCTGGCTTGGCTGTTTTAAACTTTTCTATTTCTTTCGCAAGTCCATTATAAACATTGCCAAGATAACGATCAAGAACCGGCAAGTAAACGATCGTATCAAGTTCATTAAGTCCTTTTTGACCATCGCCTTCAGCAAACATCTTGCCGTTTCTATTGAAAATATCACTCTCGATATTTCGGCAATCAATCAAAATATTAGCTATAATCCATGGCGGCATCTCCGATGCCCTGGCCAAAGAAAGTGCCTGACTCTCTGCTTTTAGTGCTCCATCAACATCTCCGGCAATTTCGTGACGAATTGCATCCCACCGTCGAACCAACCATTCAGTATTGGTATATAAACTCGAAACGCTATCAATTAATTTTAACACATCGTCATCAGCAATAACATCGTTACCTGTAACCATCCAATCTAACGCCGCCACACCCAAATCATGTAATATTGACTTTTCAGAGGACTCCTCTCTTTTTACTTGCGGAATATTCAATAATTCAAAAATATGGGAATAACTGCTACTAAACAACCCAATATCTGTCTTGGTTGGAATACTATGCCTTAATTGTGATGCTTCATTAGGCAACGACATCATTTCCGTATCAGCATTTGTTTCTTCTAAATGCAATGAACGATCTTGAAAATAACAAATCACGCTTTCAATAATATTTTTTCGGATAATTTTTTCAATACCGTCAAAACTCGACATTGAACAGTATGTACAATAGTCATTGATCTGCACATTCCTTTTAAGTTCAACAGCACTCAATTCTGGCATGGAACCATCATCCAAAAAATAAATCAACATCGGTTTTTTATGTTTAGTTGCCAATGCGTATTCTGTTGCCGTACCCTGTCTAACCTCTCCCTTTACCAACAAAACAACAATATCTGCATGCAATAGTTGTCTTTGATAACGCTGTTCAGACTGCATAGGTGAAGCATCGTCCTCAATGATGAATGGGTTAAGATATGGGCATTCTTTCAGATAATCTTTTATTTTGCGCCTAACTGCACTCCATGCAAATCCACCTTCGTTGCTTTGTGCCGAACTAATAAATACTCGTAAACGTTCATCTGGCACTTCTACGGAAGAGATCTCCTGTTCATCCTTTTGGCGCTTGGTAAACTTATTTAAGTGTTTGTATGTTCCCATGTTGAAAAACCTTTCTGTTCTGATTTATAGAGACAAAAACGCATGATGATTTTCATACGATCTCATTGGCTGTACAACCATCCATTGCAGAAAAATTATACCAAAAATCTCATCCTTTTTCAACCATAATATATGAACATGGTGACAGATTTTCCGCCGCTTTTAATTTGGATCGTGTATCTAATTTGACTTTACTTGATTCAAAACGCTGCCTTCAATTTTTTGATGAACTCCACACTTTCAAGTCCTATCGGTGATATCAAAAAATCAGAAAGCAAACAGCTTAACAAAAATTCTCCTGTTCAGCCATTTGCTTTCTCATAACTTATTTGGATATACTCTTTGCAGTCAATACCTCCACCATCAACCTCATCCCCAGCCGAAACCCATACTTAAACATATCCCGTTCAGCCATCATCCCGATCTCCTGCAAACCATCCTTGAACTTCTCAAAATGTTCCCGCTGATCCTCGTTCATCATTTCCAGAAGCCGCTCATAATGCTCCGCCAATTCTCCGGTCAGCTGCTGTTCCTTCGGTGTGCTGCACCGATCACACGGGTGAATCCGCCCAAAATACAAATCATCCAACACAGAAGCCATCCCGTCACCTCATTTCAGTTCAAGATCAGCAAAATCATCACCCCATAACCCCAGCTGATAATCCCGCGTCAGCCCTTTTACGGTTTCCTCATCCAACACCTTTGCCTTATCCGGATTAACATGCCCGACGGTATTCACCTGCATATACAACCGATGCAGATTCCCCACCGCCCGCATATTAACCTCACGACCGTCGATGTACCGGCAGCCTGCTGTTCCGGGATTGATACCGACACCCGCTGGAAACCATTCCATATACGTTTCCCAAATCTCACCGCGCAGCGTTTTCAGCATGAGTGCAGACACCTCCTGATACCCTGTCGGATACAGAGTTTCAAGCACATCCGCCACTTGATCGCGCGTTGCTTTACCGTAATCCGCGACGACAATACCGCAATCGAAATCGGGGTACTGCGTCGGATCGAAGATATTCGGCGCTTCGATCCACCAGCCAACACCGAGCTTGATTGGATCGGTATTCGTAAGATCGGCACCGGCTTTCACAAGCGTTTTCTTTACCAGAAACCGTGTATGCTCGCTGTCACGGTTATCCTTCAGATCGTAATATAAGCCGGTTTGCTTCATCCGTTCATAGATGGATAATTCCCGACCATTTTTCTTTGCATTGACAAGCACCGTTTTGGTTTCTGAAATCCAATCCACCGAGCAGTCGAGTGTTTCGGCAATCACCCGCAGCGGAACCATCGTGCGGTTGTTGATAACAGTGCTTGCGATGTCCAAAGTGACAGACTTTCCGTTGATCGTTGCTTTCGTTGTTCCTATGTATAGAACAATCATCCCGCCGTCGATGTTCACACTATTGGTATCTGAATCCCACGACACCTTATGCCCAAGTGCTTCCGCGACAAATCGCACCGGCACCAACGTCCGCTCATTCTGAACAACAGGTTTCTGATCGGGAAATTTCACCGCCGTTCCGTTTACCACGACCGAAATACCCGCCGATTTCGCAGATACTCCTACAGCCATTGTGATAAGCAGCATTGTAACGCATACAATCATCCGACCAAACTTTGCAATTCGTTTCATTTTGTTATCTCCTTTGTTGATGGTTTTATTTACAACAATATTCTATCATACCTCACACGCCAAATGCAAGAAAGATTCCATTCAATTTTTACGTTATTATCAGAGGAAATGGCTGATCGGGCACAGAATTCCGTACCCGATCACACCCACATTATGTGTAAATCAATTCGTTTCCGACAACCTCCCGCACCGCCTGTGCAATGCCATTCATCGTCGCAGCCCATTTCATCGGTGACTGAGCTTTCATTTGCTCTGTGATACCCATTTCTTTTTTCATGTAAGCAATCAATTCCTCAGATCGGCGTTCCGCTGCTTCTTCGATTTCTTCAAGGTAATCTGAAATCGTACCTGTCAGAAGAAGCTCCGCATAGATTCCGGACTGCTCACGCATAAGATAATTCCTGCGCTGTCTGCCCCAATATCCAAGCGGTTTTCTAGGCTTGTCATCTACCGCGATCAGAGGGAGATAGACATCCCCGACAAGCTGATAGGTAATTCCGTTCACCTCCGTGTATGCGGGAAGTTCATTTGTGCTCTGATTCATGTTTGTATTCATATGTGCCATCCTTTCGTATTCAAGTTTTTCTCTCTGCTCTAATTATAAGCCTTTTCACACGCAGAAGCAAGAGTCGTTGCCTTTGAATTTCAATCCTCACCGTAATTTTTTGCGGCAAATTGTTTGAGGATTCCGACACTTTCCCGGTCTTCATAACCCCAAAGGATTTCACCGATGACCTTGATCGCCGCCTTTTTGTACTTGCGGAATGTGTTCTCGCAGAGGTAAATTTCCTGCTGCTCCATTTCCTCCAGCACCTGTGACTGAGACTTCTGCTGCTTGCTCAAATAGTACCGCGAAATAATCTCGTAATAGATCTCGCCCATCGGGTGAAACTGCCGCATCAGTTCCACACTTTCATTGACAAGTGCCAACATCTGCCGGCTACGCTCCATGCTCTGTGCGCGACGCTCCAGTCTTGTGTTGCTGATATCCGCACCGGCGAATACCGCAGCATGAAGATATTCCTCGGTGATGCCCGTTTCATGCTTCAGTTCCCGCATTTCCTTGTTCGCCGCGACGTCCAGCGCCCACTTGACCTGACGGTACTTTTGCAGAAGCACCTCCGTGTCGTGCATCAGCTTTTCATCGTCGTTTTTCTTTGAATTGCTCATGCGTTTGTTCCTCCCGTTTCTGTGTTTTTCATGTCCATTTTGGCAAATACTTCCCGTTGTACCTGCGCCTCCATAAAGTTCTCCATCGTTGCCGGCGCGTTGAACAGTGATGCCATCAGGTACTTTTTCATGTTCTTGATCTGCGGCTTCACCTCCCGCAGGCAATCCAGGACATACCGGATGCACTCGGCGTTGAGTGATTGCATCCGAGACACGACTAACTCACGGGGATAGACTGCTCCTGCAATGAGCATGGTTACACTCTGACAGGACTCCATTTCGACAATCAGATCGACCAACTCGTCAAGCCGCTCTTTCGGAAATTCCTCCCGCAAAACGGCATACTCCACCCGCTGCCCCGCGCGCGCCCGCATCAGATCGTATCGTATCAAATTTGGTTTTTCAGTCTTTTGTAATTCTTTTATTTGTTGTGCGCAGTTTTCTGTCGGCATAAATTCCGTCGACGGGGTTTCTGTCAGCGGTAATGGCAGGTTCAGATGCGGTACGGGTAGAACACTTCCATTTTCAGCCGTTGATTCAATATCTGCCATCGGTTCAACATCATTTATTTCTGAATTTTCATCGGTTATGACATGATCATCTGCGGTTCCCACATTTTCTGCGCACGGCATTTCATCGATCTGCGGAACCTCATAAATCCAATATTCGTTCTGTGCAAACGCACCGTTTTCGCCGCGAGTCTGATTGCGGCGGATATATCCACGTTCTTCCAGTTCGCGGATAGTATTTCCAATGCTGACACGACCATCGGCGGTAAACTGCGCAAGTCCGGTGATCGTATAATCCCAATCCTCGGGCAGGGACAACATCAAAGTCAGAAGTGCCTTTGCCTTGAAGGACAGAGAATTGTCGCGGAGATAGTAGTTAGAGACGCGAGTATAGTTGTTTTCTTTCATAATTCTGCAAACAGGCATATGTATTTCCTCCTTCATTTCTCGAAAA
>JAZTZC010000276.1:0-12997 GCA_045637265.1 Eubacteriales bacterium
ATCGACAGCCAGAGAAAGCGTGTCGCCAGCCTGCAAGACATACCGCACCGTGACATGCGTACCGTTTGCAAGAATTCCGACAGGATCTTTTTTGAGTGCGGTGACCTGTGCGCCGCACAGATGCAGAACGGTATGCAGATACGTTTTGACGGTCATTCCGTGTTCTTTTTCTGTCATGCGGTAATCCACAGATCATCCCTCCTCTCACCGACATTGTCTACTTTAGATAATAATATTATACAGCATCCGCGCCCGTTTTGCAAGTGCTTTTGTCAGATTGCAAAGGAAGTATACGAAAAAAAGCGTCCGACAGGTCGGAATCCCGCCGTCCGTGCCACAGCCGCCGAGCCGATATTCGTGTGATAATGGCGGTACAGCACGACATTTCCGCCCTCACAAAGGTCGCGTGTCAGCGCACAGACGCAGGAAGCGGCATATCCACGACGCCGGTAATCGGGCGCACATTCCACGCCGATTTCAATACATCGCTCCAGATCGGAAACACGGTTGACCGACGCGATGCAGACAATCTGCCCATCAGCAATCTGCGCATACGCACCGCGTGCGGCACAATCCGCGGTTTTCATCGATGTCAGATTTTTCATACGGCACAGCGCATCCGTCACACATACCGTATCGGACAGAATACAGCCGCTTCTCACCGCCGATGCATCGTCCTGTACAAGTGAGATGCCAAAACGTGATGGAAACATCGCAGGCTTGTAACCCCATTCCGTCAAATACGGTCGAAGCATGCAGTCAAGAGACACAAATGCATTTTCAGAAAACAGCGTATCCGCAGAACGGTATTTCTCAAAATGCGGCAGAACAATAGAACGCATACTCGGATATGCAGAGGCAATCACAGCATCTCCGACGCAGGCAAACGACACAGGAACGATAGCATTGAGATGCCGCATCCGCGGGGATTCGTCCTTGTCCGCAAACACAAAGGCGTTTTTCACGGCTGTCGGATCCACACCGTGCCGCATACATTCATCCGAAAAAAGAAGTGCTTCTGCCGTCATGATGGGATCGTCGGAAAATCAGCCGGCAGAAACTCTTCGGCGATCAGCGATCTGGTATACGCAATCAGCTCTGCCGCCGTTTTGTTGTTCGTTTCCGCATAATTGCGTACGCCGTGAACTTTTGCAAGCGCCTCTGTATAATCACGCTGATACAGGATCGTCTGTCCGAAAAAGCCCATGTTATAATAGAAAAACGTCGGGATAAACTGCACATTTTCCAGCCGTTTGTCCTCGCCTTCCACGACAAAATCAAGCGACAGCAGACCGCCGACCATGTTTTCCGCCTTTGCCATCAGCGAAAAGAAATTGCCAAGCGAATAGGCACACAGCATACGGTGTCCGTCATTTCCCTCGATCCATTCCATAGGCTGAATCAGATGCGGATGGTGACCGACAACCACGTCAACGCCGCAGTCGGCAAAGACCTTCGCAAACGTCTTCTGCTGCTCAGTCAGGGGCTGATAGCTGTCCTCTCCCCAGTGCACCGACACAACGGTGAAGTCCGCAAGCGCATCTGCCGCCGCTGTCTGCGCACGGATAACCTCCTCATCAAGATACGGAATGATCATATCGTATCCCGCCGGCATCGAAAGTCCGTTTGTCCCATAACAGTAGGAAAGGAACGCAATGTCGATGCCGTTGACGTTGACCACGCGCGGTGTGTTGTAGTCCGCCTCATTTTTGTAGCCGCCGATCAGCGTGACCGGACGGGTATCCCAGTAGTTGATGGTTGCGGCAAGACCCTCGGGCAGCATGTCCATCATGTGGTTGTTGGCGATGTTGACCACGTCAAATCCCGTATCAATGATGGCATCGGCAAGCTCACGCGGCGTATTGAAGCGCGGATAAGCAGAATAGCCGTATTCCGCACCAGCCATCAGCGTTTCCTGATTGATGAAGGTCAGGTCATACGCGGCAATATCGTCTGCAATCTCACGGAACAGGTGCGAGAAATCGTACTCATCACCGTTTCCCGCATTGCGTGCCGTCTTCTGCGCCTCCATCCAGATGCCCTCATGGACAATCGCGTCACCGACAGCCCCGAACGATGCACGCAGGGGTTCGATGACAATCGGTTCGGTGACCGCTTCCGTAATAATCTCGGTTTCGGTCACGATTTCGGTCACAGGCTCCGTGACAGCTTCGGTCTCCGTGATCGGTGCGGTTTCGGTCTGTATTTGTGTCGGTGCAGCGGTCATCGCCTGTGTCTGTGTATCCGCACCCGTGTCAACTGCCGTCTGACAGCCAAGAAGCGATACGGAAAGCATACACCAAAGAAGCGCCGCCGCACCAAGTGTTTGTAATTTCATTGTGGTTCTCCGTTTGTGAAAACAGGCTGCCATACCGTATGTACAGCAGCCCTGTTTCAAAGTGACTTATCTTTGCTTATTTGATTTCGATCAGGGATTCATCCCACATCTCGGGTGCTTCGTAGCCGAGCAGGTTGACGGTGGTAGCTGCAACGTCGGACAGACCGAAGGTCGGCTTCTGTTCCTTGACGGTATACTTGTCGGAATAGAAGTTATCGTAGATGATGCAGGGAACGGGATTGAGGGTATGGGAGGTCTTCGCCTTGGGCGTGCCGTCCTTATTGAGCTTTGCTTCACCCTTCTTGTCCAGCTCATACATTTCGTCTGCGTTGCCGTGGTCAGCAGTAATCAGCGCAACACCGCCGAGCTTGTCCAGAACCTTCAGGATTCTGCCCAGCTGCAGGTCGAGTGCTTCCATAGAGCAGCGGGTAGCGAGCATGTTGCCGGTGTGACCGACCATGTCACCGTTGGGGAAGTTGACGCGGTAGTAGCGGTATTCGCCTGCTTCCAGAGCCGCGATCAGCTTGTCAGCGATCAGCGCGCACTGCATCCACGGGCGTTCTTCAAACGGAACAACATCAGAGGGAACTTCAACATACGTTTCGGATGCATCGTCGAACTTGCCGGAGCGGTTGCCGTTCCAGAAATAAGTAACGTGACCGTACTTCTGTGTTTCGGAGATTGCCAGCTGTGCAACACCGGTGTCAGCGAGGTATTCGCCCATCGTGTTGGTGATTTCCGGCGGGTTGACCAGATATGCGGACGGGATGTGCAGGTCACCGTCGTACTCGAGCATACCTGCATACTTGACGTTGGGACGGCGGACGCGGTCGAACTTGTCAAAGTCAGCGTCGTCAAATGCCTTGGAGATTTCAATTGCACGGTCGCCGCGGAAGTTGAAGAAGATCACAGAGTCGCCATCTTCGATGGTACCGACGGGAGCGCCGTTTTCAGCGATGACGAAGGGCGGCAGACCCTGGTCGATGACCTTGGTTTCTGCACGGTAGGTTTCGATTGCTTCCTTTGCGGATGCGAACTGACGGCCCAGACCGAGAACGTGGGTCTTCCAGCCTTCCTCAACCATTGCCCAGTTTGCTTCATAACGGTCCATCGTGATCTTCATACGGCCGCCGCCGGATGCGATCTTGATGTCGAAGTTATCATCGCGCAGATCTGCGATGAATGCTTCGAACGGTTCAACGTATTCGAGAGCAGAAGTTTCGCCGACATCACGGCCGTCGAGCAGAATGTGGACGCGGACACACTTGACACCGTCTTCCTTTGCGTGTGCGATCATTGCCTTCAGATGATCGATGTGGGAGTGGACATTACCGTCGGAGAAAAGACCCAGGAAGTGCAGAGTCTTGCAGTCTGCGGTGAGGTTCTTCCAGGTGTCGGAGGTGAACATCTTGCCGGATTCGATGGATTCGGAGACGAGCTTTGCGCCCTGGGAGAAGACCTGTCCGGAGCCGAGTGCATTGTGACCGACCTCGGAGTTACCCATGTCGTCGTCGGAGGGCAGACCGACAGCGGTACCGTGTGCACGGAGCGTGACCATCGGGTACTTTTCCATCAGCATGTCGAGGGTGGGGGTGTATGCGTGGTAAACAGCGTTGCCTGCTGTTGCGGGAGCGATGCCGACGCCGTCCATGACGATGGTCAGGACAGGACCACGAACACCTTCAAAATTTGCGAGTTTCTTTAACTGTGCCATATTTATTGATTCCTTTCGTTGAGGTAATATTGCAGATATCTTATATAGTATACGCTCAATTTATGAACAAGGTTTGAAGAATTGCGAATTTTTGATAGATTTTTCGCAAAGTTTTTGAATTTTTTTCGAAGATGGGTGATTTTCCGTATCCGCGCCGGGATGCAGTATTATAACAAGATGTAAACTTTTTTGGAAAATGTGCTTCTCGGGGTGATTTGCACTTGAAATATTACGGAAATTGCGGTATAATATAGTATCAATGTATTTTTTCATCCAACCGTCGCAAATCATACCCATCGGAGGAATTCATCATGACCGATCTGCAAAATGAAAACACACCCGCATTTTCCCATTATTCCGTCATGCTCTCCGAGTGTGTCGACGGACTGGCGATTGATCCCGCCGGCATTTATGTCGACTGTACGCTCGGCGGCGGCGGTCATTCACTGGAAATCGCACGCAGACTGACGACGGGCAAGCTCATCTGCATCGATCAGGACGATGCCGCCATCCGTGCCGCAACCGCACGTCTTTCGGAGGTCGCAGACCGCGTCATCTTCGAACACGACAATTTTTCCAATATCCGCGCCATTCTCGACCGAAACGGCATTGATGCTGTCAACGGCGCGCTGATCGACCTCGGTGTTTCCTCTTATCAGCTGGACACGCCCGAGCGCGGCTTTTCTTACAACTACGATGCACCGCTCGATATGCGCATGAATCCCGATGCTCCAACCTCGGCGTATCATATTGTCAACGAAACACCCTTTGAGGAACTGCGCCGCATCATCACGGAATATGGCGAGGAACGCTTTGCGCATCAGATTGCCAAAAACATCGTCCGTGCACGTGAGGAAAAGCCTGTCGAAACCACATTTGAGCTTGTGGATCTGATCAAAAAATCAATTCCGCCGAAAAACCGTCAGGACGGCGGTCATCCTGCCAAGCGCACATTCCAGGCCATCCGCATTGCGGTCAACGATGAGCTTGCGATCATTGAACCGACGGTCAAGTCGTTGATCGACGTCCTCGCGCCCGGCGGACGGCTGTGCGTCATCACGTTCCACTCTCTTGAGGACCGCATCGTCAAGCAAGCATATCAGGCAGCGGCAAAGGGCTGTACCTGCCCGCCCGACTTCCCTGTCTGCATCTGCGGCAAGAAACCGAAAATTGAGATCATCACCCGCAAGCCGCTGACCGCAACGGAAGAAGAGCTTGCCGAAAACAACCGCTCCCACAGCGCAAAGCTGCGGATTGCACAGAGAATTTAAGCGACCATACACCATGGAAAGGAGTACCGTGTCATGAACAACCCAAACAGCAAACGTCCCCCGGATCCGCGCGATTACGACATGTACTCCGCCTTCCGAACCAAAGAACGCGGTGAGGAACGCAGACAACAGCGTCAGACACAGAAGTCCTCGTACTTTGATGCCTATGCGCACCGTGCCGAGGAAGAACAGCGTGCACAGAAGGAAGCGCGCCGCCGTCAGATGCAGACATACGCCGATGAGCAGCGCCGCAATTCCGCGCGGACCACGGCATCCGGCACGCCAAACAGCGGACAGAACCGCATCACCTACGGGCAGGGACTGTCCAATCAAAGCCGCCCGCGCATCAAAACCGAGGTACCTCTTCCCGGAGAAACACCGAAACGCCGCCAAAAAACGGATGCACAGGGATGGGGCACCCGTGTACAAAACGATACGGACGATGCTTACCGCTATGGCTATCACTCCAGCTACCGTACCGCGGACGGACGTATTCTCGACGGATTTGATGCCGCAGGTCGTCCGATCTACCGCGATGCATCGTCATCCGGCAGTGCTGCTGTCATTCAGAGATCGGAATTTGTTCCCGATGCCGAACCCGTCTATCGTGCGCCGCGCCGTGTTCGCGTAGAAACCCTTGCCGATACCGACGCAAAGCCGTTCCCCTTCAAGATCGTGCTCACGGTTGTGTTCTGCACCGCCCTTGTCATGGCAGTTCTGTTTGCATTCATGCGGCTCAATGAGTACACCAACGACCTGTCCCTGCTCACTTATCGGCTGAGCCAGTACCGCTCGGAGGCAAGTGCTTTGCAGGCGGAGCTTGTCCGACGCGAAGACCTTCTGTCCATTGAGCAGACCGCATCCGAGGTGCTCGGCATGGTCAAGGTTGACGTCCTGACGAAAAAATACGTCACCATTGAAAACGAAGACAAAACCGAGGTCGTATCCAAGCTGGAAGAAGAGGCGAGAAAACGCACATCGGTCGAAATCGACCTTGATACAGGAAAACCCATCGGCAAACAGAACATGGGCAGCGGCTATTTCCCGCCGAGTGCCGAAACGGACGCACCCGCAGAACCGACAGCGGAGACATCCGCAGAGGTTTCCGAGGAACCGACAGAAGAAACCGAATCTGTCGTGAACACAGAAGAGAACTCATAATTTTCCGCGCTCCCCGATATACTTGATGCATGGAAGACTGAAAACAGAAAGGAGAGGTCAAAGCGCATGTTTATCAAACCCGATCCGATTATCATGAAACGCGGCGCATATGTGCTCGGCGGTGCAGTCCTGCTCTGGGCGCTGCTCATTGTCCGTCTGTTCTGGCTGCAGATTGTCAGCTACGACGAATACCACCGCGTGGTCATTGAAAACATTACATCGCAGTCCAACATTTCCGCTCCCCGCGGTGTCATCTACGACTGCAACATGACAGAGCTTGCCATCAACACCACCGTTCAGCGTATCTTCATCGCGCCCAACGAAATCAAGGACCGTGAGGAAAAGGACGAGGACGGCGAAACCTATACCGTCACAGCGGAAGAACAGAAGGTGATGGCCGCGAACTTCCTGTCCGCACTTCTGGATGTCGACTACAACACGATCATGGAAAAGGCAGACAAGAACTGGCGTGCCGACGAAACAATCAAGAACTACGTTCCCAAGGAAACCGCCGACCAGATCCGTGTCTTCATCGACGAAAATGACCTTGATTTCATCCATCTGCAGGATCAGACCAAGCGCTATTACCCGTTCGGTTCGCTTGCATCCCACGTCATCGGCTTCACCGGTACGGACGGAACTGGTCTTTACGGTCTGGAACTGGAATACAACAACTTTCTGACCGGCGTTTCCGGCAGAATCATCACCTCGACCAACGCGCGCGGCGGCTCCATTCCCGCCAAGTACGAAAGCTATACCGAGGCAGAATCCGGATACAATGTCGTGACCACCATCGACTATAAAATTCAGGCAATGCTCGAACAGCAGGTTATGGATACGTTCTACGATAACAACTCCATGAACCGCTGCTGCGGCATCGTCATGGATGTCAATACCGGCGCAATTCTCGCCATGGCAACCTATCCGACGTATGACCTGAACAACCCCTCTCAGCTCGACGACTGGTCGACCTCCCAGCTGATGGCGTACGTTCCCGGTTCTGCGGAATACAACATGGCACAGTCCTCCCTCCGTCTGCAGATGTGGAACAACAAGCCGATTTCCACGCTGTATGAGCCGGGCTCCACGTTCAAAATCATCACAGCAGCCATGGGTCTTGAAGAAAACAGCTTTGAGGACACCACGCTGTTTACCTGTACCGACCCGTTCTATGTCCAGCTGTCTGAGACGGCACGTAAGAAGGTCAGCTGCTGGCACTACGGCGGTCACGGCACGGTCACATTCCGCTCGGGACTCCAGCAGTCCTGCAACCCGACGCTGATGCAGGCATCGTGGCTCATCGGTGCGGAAACCTTCTATAAATATCTGCAGGCATTCGGCTTTACCGCGGTGACAGGCATCGACCTGCCCGGCGAATCGAAGGGTATCTTCCATACGCTTGCCAATCTGAATAAGCTCGAGCTTTCTACCTCTTCGTTCGGTCAGACCTTCAAAACAACACCGATACAGGAACTGACCGCCATCGCCTCCGTCGCCAACGGCGGTACACTGATCACGCCGCACGTCGTCACACGTCTCGTCGATGATGAAGGCAATACGATCATGGATGTCACGCCCGAACCCAAGCGCGTTGTCATCAGCGAAGCAACCGCCGCACTCATCAACGATATTCTCGAAGAAGGTGTTTCCACAGGCGGCGCGGCAAAGAACGCCTATGTCAAGGGCTACAAGGTCGCCGCAAAGACGGGTACCTCCGAAAAAACGGATATCCGAGACGAAGAAGGCAACACCTATCTGCGTATCGGTTCCTGTGTTGCATATGCGCCTGCCGATGATCCGCAGGTTGCATGCATCATCATCTGCGATGAACCGAACGTCGAAAACGTCTTCGGTTCCGTCACGGCTGCCCCCTACGTCGCAAAAACGATGGATCAGGTGCTCCGTTATATGAACATCGACCCTGTCTACTCCGAGGAAGAGCTTGCCGAAATGGAAGTCACTGTCGGCGGCTACACCGGTCTGCCGCTCACCGAAGCCATCGCGCTTCTGAACGAAAAGGGACTTTCCTACACCGTTCGCGGCGACGGCAATACGGTCACCCAGCAGGTTCCCAAAAGCGGTACCGTCGTCATTCAGGGCTCCGGTCAGGTGGTTCTGTACACCGGCACCGAAACTCCGCGCGAAAACGTCTCCGTTCCCGATCTGACCGGTATGACCATCACAGGTGCGACCAAGATCCTCGTCGACCGCGGTCTGAACATCATCCTCGAGGGTGCAACCCAGGCTTATACCACCGGCTCTTACGCCGTTGCCATCAGCCAGTCGCTCCCGCCGTATACCAAGGTCACCCCCGGCACCGTCGTCACGGTCGAATTCCGATTCACCGACGCGCGTGACGGCTGATATACCGTATATTCGAAAATAAAAAAGAAACGGACGTCCAACAATTCCCCGAACACCTCAAATGATAGGAGTATTGCCATGACGATCCGTACCCTCTTTGATACGATTCCCCTATCCGACATTCTCGGTGTCAGCGCCCCCGAAGTGCTGACCATTCCCTGTGCCGCACCAAAGCGTGATTCGCGTAAAATTTGCGCAGGCGATGTGTTCTTCTGCATCCGCGGACGCCATCACGACGGGCATACCGATCTTGCCGCCGCATCATACGGTGCGGTCTGTGCCGTGATTGACCGATCGGATGCGATTGTCCAAGCCGAGGAGCTTTCCCTTCCGTGGATTCTCGTCCGCGACACCGCCGCCGTCTTTCTGCCCGCATGTCTTGCCTATTACGGACACCCGGAGCGCAATCTGCATCTCTTTGCCGTGACAGGCACCAACGGAAAGACCTCCGTCACCTATCTTTTAGAAGCAATCTTCTCCGCGTATCCGCCATCGTCCCCCTGCGCGGTATTCGGCACCGTCGAAAACCGCATTGCCGGGGTTTCGTTCCGCACCGAAAACACCACGCCGGCGCCTGAGATCACGGCAGAGCTGCTGGCACGGGCACGGGATGCGGGTGTAAAAACCGTCATCATGGAAGCATCCTCCCATGCGCTGGAACAGAACCGCCTGTCGGGACTGACCTTTGACTGCGGTATTTTCACCAATTTAAGCGAAGATCATCTTGACTACCATCCAACGATGGAAGACTACTTCCTTGCAAAACGCAAATTGTTCTTCTCCTGTCAGCGGGCACTGTACAACATCGATGATCCCCACGGCATACGGCTGTTCCGGGATTCCGCCATTCCTGCGGCTCATCACACGTATGCACTGAACCATCCTTTGGCAGAAGTTTCCGCATCATTTCTGCCCGATGATCTCATCAATGCGCCGTGTGATTTCATCGCCGCCAACCGTCTTGCTGCCGCTGCATGTGCATCGATGGCAGGCGTCCCGACGGAGGTTATCTGTACCGCCATCCGTTCCATGAAGCCGACACCCGGCAGAATGGAACGTGTCCTTGATGCCCCGTATTCCGTTTATCTTGATTATGCCCATACGCCCGATGCACTCAAGCGTGTACTCGAAGGTCTGCGCAGTCAAACGACAGGCGCACTCTGCGTCCTGTTCGGCTGCGGCGGTGACAGAGAACGGCAAAAGCGTCCGATGATGGGCGCGATTGCGGCATCGCTTGCCGACCGTATCATTCTGACCGCCGACAACAGTCGAACTGAAGATGTCCGTGATATCCTCGCAGAGATTCTCGGCGGGATTGTGCAAAGTGATCGACACAAGGTCACCGTCATCATCGACCGCCGCGCCGCAATTCTGTATGCGCTGAATACCGCGCAAAACGGCGATACCGTGCTTCTTGCCGGCAAAGGACACGAAACATATCAGACCGACAGAACCGGCACGCATCCATTCTCCGAGCGTGAGATCATCCGTGCCTATGAATGTTCATCTTTAACCATGAACGTGAAAATCCGTGATTTCTGAAAGGAATAAAACACTCCTATGAAAACACAATTCGATACCTTATCCCATACAACAAGCAGTCTCGCCGCGATTGTCGGTGGAACCGTCATTCGCGAAAGCGCATCCTCGCACAGCGGACTGATTACCGACTCCCGCATTGCAGAACCCGGCAATATTTTCCTCGCCCTGCGCGGTGAAAACGCTGACGGACACAACTTCATCGGCGGTGCCGTCACACGCGGTGCCACTTGTGTTATTGCTGAACGCGTTGCGGAGGAAACGATGCGCGCCATGCCTGCTGACTGTGCCGTCATTCTCGTACCCAACACCCTTTATGCACTCGGCGCACTCGGACGCTGGCACATGCTGCGCACAAACCCCTACGTCATCGCGGTTACAGGCTCTGTCGGCAAAACAACCACCAAGCAGATGATTCACGCCGTGCTGTCCGCCGCTCATCCGACGATGCGTACCGAGGGCAACTACAACAACGAAATCGGTCTGCCGCTGACCTTGATGCAGTTAAAGGAAGAAGACCGCATTGCCGTGCTGGAAGCCGGTATGAGCTATCCGACCGAGCTTCACAGACTTTCTCATATCTGCACGCCCGATACCGTTGTCATCACCAACATCGGTACGTCTCATATTGAAAATCTCGGTTCGCGCGAGGGCATCCGTGACGCCAAGCTCGAAATGCTCGACGGCATGAAAACAGGCGGTACGGTCATTCTCAACGGTGACGAGCCGCTTCTGACCGAGAAAAAGGACGAGATCATCTCCCGCGGTCTGAACGTCATTTATATCGCAAAGGAAAACCAAAACGCCGATTATCTTGCGGAAAATATCCGCATGACCACGCAGGACTGTACGTTCGATATGCGCTGTACGAAGGATCACACCGTCGTGCGCGATCTGCACATTCCCGTTACGGGTGAGCACAACGTCGGAAACGCCATGGCGGCATACCTGTGCGGTATGGCACAGAACATGACCGATACCGATATCCGACGCGGTCTGGATGCTTTTGAAAACACCGGTATGCGCCAGAAGATTTTTGACTGGAGGGGCATCACCGTCATTGAGGACTGCTACAACGCAAGTCCCGAATCGATGGAAGCCGCACTGCGCGTGCTTTACACACTGTCAAAAGAAAAGAACGGCGGCAGATCCGTCGCAGTTCTTGGCGATATGAAGGAGCTTGGCACTTACGCACCGCGGCTTCACAAGCGCGTCGGACGGTTTTTGGGCGAGCTCGGCATCGAATGTCTCGTCACCGTTGGTGCGGAAGCGGACGATATTGCCGCAGGTGCAGTCATCGGCGGGATGCCCGAGGAACACATCTTAAAGTTCCCCGTTGCCGAAAATGCCGATATTCCCGCGATTGCAGACGCACTCCGTTCTCTGCTTGAACCCGGCGACACGGTTCTGTTCAAAGCCAGCCGTGCGATGGCGCTGGAACGCATTGTCGATGCACTGACCGCAGAATAAAATTACGATTTCCAAAAACAAAGGAGCTGCCAAATGGACTTTCAAGTCTCCCATGCATTTCTGATCATGCTCGCCGCCGTCTTTCTGTTCACGGTGGTCATCTCCCGCTTTCTCATTCCGAAGTTAAAATCCCTGAAAATGGGACAGAAGATTCTCGATATCGGTCCGCGCTGGCATAAAAACAAAGAAGGAACGCCGACGATGGGCGGTCTTGCGTTCATCGCGGCATCGATCATCGGTGTCGTTGTCCTGTGGCTTGTTTTGTGGATGGTCGAAGGTTCTCCGCTTGCCATTCTCCGCGCCGCGGAATTTCTGATCACCCTGCTCTTCGCCGTGGTATCGGGCTTGATCGGTGTCATTGACGACTCCGTTAAAATCCGCAAAAAGCAGAACGGCGGTCTGACAGCCGCGCAGAAATTCCTTTTACAGGTTGGCTCGGCAGTACTGTACGTCTTTGCGATGCACGCCTGCGGCTTCATTGATACGGTTCTGCGGATTCCGTTCTTTGGCTGGGAATGGGAGCTTGGCATTTTCTATTATGTCATCGCTGTCATCCTGCTCACGGGTGTCGTCAACTCCGTCAACTTAACCGACGGCATTGACGGACTCGCCGCAACGGAAACCTTTGTTGTCGGTGCCTTCTTTGCCATCGTTGCATTCTTTGCGGAAACGAGCTTCTTCACCGCACAGGGCGGTTATAACCTCTCTTTAGCACTCGGTGCGGCAGCTGCCATCGGTGCATCGCTCGGATTCCTTGTCTACAACTTCTATCCGGCACGTGTCTTTATGGGTGATACCGGCTCACTGTTCCTCGGTGCGCTCGTCGTCGGCTGTGCTTTCATGGCGGACAATCCGCTCATCATCCTGTTTGCGGGTCTGATGTACATCATCGAAACCGCATCTGTCATGCTGCAGACCACCTATTTCAAATTCACGCGCATCCGCTTCGGTGAGGGCAGACGTATTTTCAAGATGTCGCCGATTCACCATCATTTCGAGATGTGCGGCTGGAACGAAATCAAAATCGTTTCCGTCTTCGGTATCGCGGCGCTGATCTTCTGTGCCGTGACCTATCTGCTCGATTATATCCTGCTCTGATGTTTTATCCATACCAATGCCTTGAACGATCCAAAGAAAGGA
>JAZTZC010000277.1:0-6165 GCA_045637265.1 Eubacteriales bacterium
AAGCAGGGAAAGTATGCCGCATGCGAGGTCGGCCCCGCACAGTCGATCCACCAGTGCTGGGATCACGTCCGTACCTATGAGGAGACAGGTGTTCCCGCGATGCTGATGGAAAACTGCTGCTACGGGCGTGAGGAAATGACGGTTCTGAACATGATTAAAAAAGGTCTGTTCGGTGAAGTGCTCCATTGTCAGGGCGGATATGAGCATGATCTGCGCGCGGTTGCCGATTGCTTCAAGCGCGACCATGAACGTGCATGGCATTATCTGCACCGCAATGCCGAGCTGTATCCGACGCATGAGCTCGGTCCGATTATGACCTATCTTGACATCAACCGCGGCAACCGTCTGATGAGCCTCAACGCGATGGCGACCAAGTCGCGCGGTCTCAACAAGTACCTGAAAGACAAATACGGCGATGAGCACCCGATGTCCAATGCCGATTTCAAGCTCGGTGACATCATCACAACAACCATCCGTTGTGCAAACGGCGAAACCATCGTCCTGACGCATGATACCTCCAGCCCGCGTCCTTATTCCCGCGGCGGCAGAGTACAGGGTACCAAGGGGCTTTGGATGGAAGACCTGCGTGCGCTTCATATTGAGGGCAGATCGCAGGGTGAGAGCTGGCAGCCGATGTCCGAATATTGGGAAGAATTTGAGCATCCGCTGTGGAAAAAGACAAAGGCGACCGAATATACCGGCGGTCACGGCGGTATGGACTGGCTCGTCATGCGTGCGTTCCTCGATGCTGTCCGCAACAAGACGCAGACGCCGATTGATGTCTATGACTCCGCAACGCTGATGGCAGTCGGTATTCTCTCTGAGGAATCGATTGCAGAGGGTTCCGCACCGAAGTCCATTCCCGACTTCACCGACGGTATGTGGATCAAGCGCGATCCCGCACCGAAGACGATTTTCTCGCTTGCTGAGGTCGATGACAGTCTGTTTGAAGGCGATGTGGAATTCTGATTTCCAAAATATTGAAAATTTCTGAAAAAATTTCTGTTTAACTATTGCAATTTTTTTGAAAACATGATATAATAAGATATCATATGCGGCATGGTATGTATACCGTCAATTTGCCGCGAAAAAATTACTACGTATTTACGAACTTTTTGGAGGAATATTCATGTTAACAGTTCTCGGTGTTATTTTACTTGTATTTGCGCTTTTCCTGATCGTTTCCGTTCTCATGCAGCACGGTAAGGCAAAGAACATCTCCGGTGCAATTGCCGGCGGTGCAGAAACCTTCTTTGGTAAGACCAAGGGTTCCACCATCGATAAGATGCTCTCCAAGATCACGACGGTTGTTGCAATCATCTTTGTTATCATTGTCGTTGTTGTCTATATCATGCAGGATACCGCAGTAGAAGAATACAAGAGCTTTGAGGATGCACTCAATACGCCTACCGTTTCCGATACTGCCGATACCACGGCTGATACCACGGCTGATACCGCAGCTGTTACGGAAGCTGGCACCGAGGCTGCAGAATAAAACAAATCAAACCGCTTTGGATCATCCGAAGCGGTTTTCTTCATCCAATTCGGGGAATCCTATCAAGAAAGATCAAACAATAAGGAGCCGCAGATTGAAAGCAAACGAAATCATCAGAGAAACGATTACCGATCTGACCGCCGCAAAATCCTATAATGCCTGTATGCCCGAGGAGCTCTGCGATGCTGTACGGGATGCTATGGGCGATACAGCGGAGGAAATCGGTGATTTTGAAACAGAATTTTATCAGACCGTTGAGGATATGATCAATCAGAAGGAGCTGGGACGGAGCGGACGCGGAAACCTCGTCTGTGGAGCACAGCTCGGTTATGTCACGGGTACCTTCCGCGCCAATGCAAAAGGATTTGGCTTTGTGACACCGGATGCGCGGTATACCCACCTGTATCCCGAGGATTTGTTCATCGGCGGAGATAAAACGGGCGGTGCCATGATGGGCGATACGGTCATGGTGCGCATTACAGAGCCGCAGAAGAGCGGAAAAGGAAGATATACGCAGCCGATCAAGACGAAAGGTTCGCGCGGCAAGCATTTGGATTCCGGCAACGACCGTACCGCCAAACGTACGGAAGCAGCAGTCATCCGCATCATCACGCGTGCGCTGACACATGTGACGGGGACGTTGTATAAGGAGTTGCCGCGATACAAAAAGGGGTCTCCGCGCTATTTTGTGGAGCCTGACAACGACCGCATTACCGCGGAGATTCAGATCCGTCCGATGGATCTTGGCGATGCACGTCCGGGCGATAAGGTAGAGGTGGAGCTTGTCAAATATCCCAAGCCCGACTACCCGGTCGCACAGGGTAAAATTACGTATGTGTTCGGCGATACGGAATCAAAGGAAGCCAATTATGAAGCGGTACTCCGTGAACACGGCATCCGATGTGAATTTCCCGCCGAGGTTCTCGCAATGGCGGACAAGCTGGCAGAACGGCAGATATCCTGTGAGGGGCGGCTGGATCTGCGTGACAACATGATTTTTACGATCGACTCGGCAGATGCCAAAGACCTTGACGATGCGATTTCGCTTGAGAAAACCGCGGATGGCTGGCTGCTTGGTGTGCACATTGCCGATGTTGGGGAATATGTCAGACAGAACAACGTCATTGACGTAGAAGCCTACCAGCGTGGTACCAGCGTCTATTTTGTCGATAAGGTCATTCCGATGCTGCCCAAAGCCCTGTCCAACGGTATTTGCTCACTGAACGGCGGGGAAGACCGCTATGCGCTGTCGGCACTTATCTCCCTTGATAAAGCAGGCAATATCCTCTCCTGTGACTGCCGCGAAACGGTAATCCGCTCAAAGGTGCGCGGCGTTTATGCGGAGCTCAATGATATTTTGGAATACGGCGAATCCTCTGTATATTACGAAAAATATGCGATGCTGTTTCCCGATGTTTACCCCGAGATGGTACGTCTTTACGAAATTCTGTATAAAAAGAATCGCGCAAAAGGTGCACTGGAGCTGGAAACGGCAGAGCCGAAGTTTGTCCTCGATGAAAGCGGCTTTCCCATCGACATTGTACGGCGCGAACGCGGGATTTCCGAGTGCCTGATTGAGCAATTCATGCTGTGTGCAAACGAAGCTGTGGCATCGTGGCTGTACTCGATGCAGATGCCGTGTATCTATCGCATCCATGAAGAACCGCCGTCTGATAAAATGCAGACATTTGCGTCCTTTGCGTATAATCTCGGACTGGATATCCGTCCGCTGAAAAAGCGCCAGCTGCGTCCTGCCGATCTTCAGGCGGTGATGAACGAAGCAAAAGAAAAAGACCTTGACGGGGTGTTGTCGGTTGTGATGCTGCGTTCTTTGTCCAAGGCGCGGTATGCACGGACACAGGGTATTCACTTTGGGCTTGCGACGGAGTTCTACTGTCATTTCACCTCTCCGATCCGCCGCTATCCCGATCTGTGTGTCCACCGTTTTATCAAAGATATTCTGCACGGCAAGTCGGATGCTATGGCACTTTCCAAAACAGAGGTCTTTGCCGAAAAGGCGGCACTGCAGTCCACCGAATGTGAAATCCGTGCAATGACGGCGGAGCGTGACATTGAAGACCTTTATAAGGTTCTGTATCTGGAAGATAAAGTCGGACAGATTTTCGACGGTATCATTTCCTCGGTCACGTCGTTTGGATTCTTTGTGGAGCTTGACAACCTGTGTGAAGGCCTCGTTCCGATCGGTACACTGAACGGTTATTTTAATTACGATGAAAAGAATCTGACGCTGTCCTGCGGATCGATACAGTACAAACTCGGTCAGCGTGTCCGCGTCGAGATCAACGGTGCCGACCGCATTACGCGCAAGGTGGATATGGTGCTTGCGGACGAGGATGGCGGCAGAAAAAGCCTTGACTACTATATTGAGAGGATCAGACGATGATCACACTGGATCGCCCTGTAATTGTTGAGGGCAAATACGACAAGCAGAAGCTGTCATCCATTCTGAATACTACGATCATAACGACAAACGGCTTTCGCATTTTCAATGACGGCGAAAAGCGTGCGCTGATTCGCCGTCTTGCCGAGAAAAACGGAATTTTTGTGCTGACCGATGCAGACGGTGCGGGTCTTGTCATCCGCAACCTCCTGCGCGGCTGTGTACCGAAGGAGAAGATCACACATCTGTATATTCCCGCTGTCGCAGGCAAAGAGCGCAGAAAATCGGCACCGTCCAAGGAAGGTCTGCTCGGTGTCGAAGGGATTGATGAAGAAACGCTTTCCCGTATCTTCGCGCCGTTTGCCGTGGGTGGTGACGGTACAGCATTGACACCCAAAAACGCTGTGACGAAAGCCGATTTTTATGAAGCTGGATTGTCGGGCGGTGAGGGAAGTGCCGAGAGACGTGCGCGTCTTGCACAGATATTACGGCTGCCTCCGCATATGTCGGCAAATGCGCTGCTTGAGGCGATCAATCTTCTGTATTCCAAGGAAGCCTATGTCGATGCGCTTCGATCCATTAACGGAGAGGGTGACAATCATGATTGAACGAATCAAGCGTTACTATACGCGTTTCCGTGAGCAGTTTTGGTATCTTGTGGTTGGTGGACTGACAACGGCGGTCGACTTTGTTGTGTACTATCTGCTGTCTGCCGTCACACCGCTTCATTACCTCGTCATTTATTGGATTGCATGGGCAGTGGCGGTGCTGTTTGCGTTTTTCCCGAACCGAAGTCTGGTATTCGGTCAAAAAGGCAGGGAAGGCATTGTCCGACAGTTTGGGGAATTTGTTTCTTCCCGTATTGCGACACTTCTGATCGGTGAGGGATTGTTGTTTTTCCTTGTCAGCATCTGCCATTTGTCTGACGGTTGGATGAAGCCTGTTGTTTCGGTGCTTGTGATTGTTTTGAATTATCTGTTTTCCAAGCTGTTTGTCTTCCGTCAGCGATAAACAAATATCTCCCACCGTATGATAACGGCAGGAGATATCTGTGTCCCAATATTACATTTCCCGACTGCGCTTCGGCATCAGAATCAGAAAGAAGACTGCCGCGGCTGCTGCGACGAGGATCAGAATCCAGATCCATCCGGCACCTGCGGGTGCATCTTCATTTGTGACTGTCCCGGAGGTTGTCGCGTTTCCGGGTGCGTCGACAGCATGTGTGTCAAACGGCATTGCGGTATCCGCTTTGTTATCAGAGGCATTGCTCTGACCTCCGACGGTGTTTCTGTCTGTGACAGCTCCACCGTTGGTGCCGCCGATGGCATCAGCCGCATTTCCGATCGCATTGCCTGCGTCGGATACGACCTCTCCCGCGGCATGACCGATATCGCCGATGACCTCACCGGCGGCATCACCCGCATCGGATACGGCTCCGCCAATGGCATCAGCCGCGTCTGTAACAGCATTGGCGACGCCATTGTCACCGGATCGGTTCCGTGTGTTGCCGTGACTGTTTGTGTCGCCCGCACCGAACATCGGTGTATTGACACCGTTTTCGGGGATTGCCGCAAACACTGTCAGACAAAAAAGCACGGCGACCAGAAGCAGACAGAAAACAGTCTTTTGGGGACGTGTGTGTCTTTTGATCGTTCTCATAAGTGGGTTTATCCTCTCCGAAAAGGATCTGCTCAAGCAGAGAAACGGGATAACGTCTATCTGTGAGCAAGTACAGTATGCGGCAAAGATGGGACAAGTATACGGATTTTTGAATGGAAAAATTTGAATTATGATAGAAACGGAGATTATGATGGAATTGAAGGAGAAACGGTTTCAGAAAAACGACGCTGGCTTTACCTGTGCCAACTGTGGGTTTGAAGTCCTTCCGCTGGGGACATCCTCGCGCAATCACTGTCCCAAGTGCCTTTGCTCACTGCATGTGGACATCAATCCGGGTGACCGTGCCAATCCCTGCCGCGGCATTCTGCGTCCGATTGCGGCAGAGCCCGATCCGAAAAAAGGGTATGTAATTCTGCAAAAATGCGACAAATGCGGAGAAATCCGCCGCAACCGTTCCGCACATGATGCAAAAGTGCAGCCAGACGATCTGCGTCTGATCATTGCGCTGACCACAATGCGGCACTGATAATCCTAACAGATACGACGTCCTCCGAGGAACCCATTGCAGTTCCGGGAGGACGGCGTTCCTTTATGCTTTAATTTTTGAAAAGGTCGGGTGAATCGGAATGACAAGCGGCGATTTGTCAGC
>JAZTZC010000278.1:0-1891 GCA_045637265.1 Eubacteriales bacterium
TCACCGACCCACTTCCATGTGCGCGGAAGCTTATCGTAACGACCAGCTGCGGCAGCTTCTAATGCAATTTGACAAATCAGCTCTGTCACCTGTCCGGTGACGCTGACATACGCGCCGCCGGATTTCTTTTTATCCGGTTCAAAATAGGTGACGGTGATCTCGGGATGCTCTGCGATGTGATCGGCGATGATCAGCAGCTTGCCGTCAAGCATCGCTTTTGCATTTTTGTCAAGCACGATCCTGTCATCGGTCAGACGTGCCGTTTCATCGACGGCCGCGCCGTAACCGGTCAAAGCAGCAAACGGAGCAAACTGCGCGGCGCGGGCGGATACGGACATGCGCAGTCGGGTTCGGGAGGTATAATGCGGCAAGCCGATAATGTCTGCATATTTGGTTTCCGATTCGGTCATGTCGTATCTCCTCTCTGTTTCTTTTTAAGCCTTATGCCCGCCGATCTGCACATTGCGGTCACGCGCGGTGGCATCTTCCTCTAAATTCATCCCTTTGAGAATGATGTTTTTCCCGTAGCGTTTTTTCAGTTCGAGCACCGTCAGCTGCTTGTGCCGTTCTTTTTCCAGCGCCGCCTGTTCTTCTGCCTGTTTACGCTCCAATTCCTCATAATCGGTGAAAAGGTCGAGCTGTTCACCGACCGTACCGACGGGTGCGGTGTCATTTTCATCGACGACCTTGCATGCGGTCAGATTGATGCGGCGGATGAGCAGATCCGGATCGACGATGCGGTCATACAGCTCCATTACCGCCTCCGTGATCAGACGGGCGGAGGAGGTCTGACGGGTAAGGTTCGCTGTTCCGTGCGCGTGTTTCGGTGTTTTTCTGCCGTAGCGGTCCACGACGATCTCGCCCCGGTAATCGCTTTTGTCTTGCAGATTTTCGATATCATAGCCGATTGTCAGCACCATCTGATCGGTGACGAGATGTTTGTCCACAAGATCGAGTACCAGAAGATCGGTCATTTCACGGACAACGAGCTTTGCCTTTTCAAAGGTGTACGGCACCTGCAGAACCTGTCCCGAACCCATGCTGTTCGATTCCGGCTTGTACGCCTTGATGTCTGCAATCGTGCAGGGTTCCCATCCCCATGCGTGATCGATCAAAAGCTCCGCGTTGACACCGAACAGCTTATACAAGAGATCTTCGCTGTAGAAGTCGCCCGATTTGCCGAGCGAGCATCTTGCAATGTCTCCCATTGTGAATATGCGATACTGTTCCAGTTTGCTAGCATATCCGCCGCCCACACGCCAGAAATCGGTCAACGGTCGGTGATTCCACAGTTTTTGCCGGTAGGACATCTCATCCAGCTCCGCAATGCGGACACCGTTTTCATCGGGCTGGGCGTGCTTGGCTTCGATGTCCATTGCAATTTTGGCAAGGTAGAGATTCGTTCCAATGCCAGCGGCTGCTGTGATACCCGTGGTCTTCATGACATCTGCGATCAGCATCGACGTGAATTCCCGTGCCGTTTTGCCGCTTGGTTTGAGATATGCCGTTAGATCGATGAACACCTCGTCGATAGAGTAGACGTGAATGTCCTCGGGTGCGACGTGCTTCAGATATACGTCATAGATCTGAGTACTGACCTCGATATAATGTGCCATCCGCGGCGGTGCGACGATATAATCAACCGCAAGTGCAGGATTTTCTTTCAGTTCAAGGTCGTTGGAGGATGTACCTGTCAGCTTCCGTCCGGGAGCTTTGCGCTGACGGTCTGCATTGACGGTCTTCAGCCGCTGGATTACTTCAAACAACCGTGCTCGCCCGGAAATGCCGTGTGCTTTGAGCGGCGGAGTGACTGCAAGGCAGATGGTCTTCTCGGTGCGCCGTAGGTCTGCAACCACCAGATTGGTCGTCATCGGGTCAAGTCCGCGGTCAA
>JAZTZC010000279.1:0-2330 GCA_045637265.1 Eubacteriales bacterium
CAAAGTATCAGATCACCACGTTCTGCGCTCCGCCGACCATGCTCCGTATGCTGGTCAAGGAGGATCTGTCCAAGTACGATCTGTCCTCCATCCATCACATGACAACGGCAGGCGAAGCACTCAATCCCGAGGTCTTCAACCAGTTCAAGCAGGCAACGGGTCTTGAAATCATGGAAGGCTTCGGTCAGACGGAAACCACGCTGATCATTGCCAATCTGCTCGGTACCACGCCGAAGGTCGGCTCGATGGGTCTGCCGTCTCCGCAATTTGATGTCGATATCGTCGATCCCGACGGCAATTCTCTGCCTGCGGGTGAAGTCGGTGAAATCGTCATTCACACGGATAAAGAAGTTCCCGTCGGTCTGTTCAGAGAATACTATCAGGATACGGAAAAGACCGATGAGGCATGGCATGACGGCATGTATCACACGGGCGATACCGCGTGGAGAGACGAAGACGGTTACTTCTGGTATGTCTCCCGTATCGACGACGTCATCAAGTCCTCCGGCTACCGCATCGGTCCGTTCGAGATCGAATCGGTCATCATGGAGGTGCCGTATGTTCTCGAATGCGGTGTTTCCGCGGTTCGCGATGCAGTTCGCGGACAGGTCGTCAAGGCGAGCATCGTTCTGACAAAGGGTACCGAGGGTACGGATGCGCTGAAAAAGGAAATCCAGGAATACGTCAAGTCGCATACCGCACCGTATAAATATCCGCGTGTCATCGTCTTCCGCGACGAGCTGCCCAAGACCATTTCCGGCAAGATTCAGAGAAATAAGCTGTAAATCAGCGTGTGCCGTGTGTGCATACACATGCGCATAAATCCTGAAAATCAGCGAAAATTTTATCATATATATTGACAAATACGATCAGAGTATGATATAATATACCATATAAAGGCGTTGACGGGGAGAGCTCCGACGATCACTTTACACAGAGAATGCGGCGAAGAAAAATCATTCTTCGGTGGAAGCCGCTTGAAGTCCGTCTCTGCTTGTAGCCTCCGAGCCGATGAGAAGAACGAACAGGATACGTTGTGTTTTCCTGTTTCAGTAGAACTCGTCCGTGATTGCTGCGTGAATGCATACGGCTTCACAAGAGCCTGAGTGGTACGGTGGGAAACTGCCGTGCAATTTGAGTGGTACCGCGGGTATGTTCCATTTCACCGAGGTTATGATAGGATGAAATGATGATAGCTCGTCTCAAAGAAATCATATCTTTGAGGCGGGCTTCTCTGTGTTTTTTCAGAACCGTATGACCCGCCTGCCATAAAATGATAAGGAGTATTAACCCATGCAGAATGCTACCGGCCTGGAATTCAAAATCCGGGAAATGGCGCAGCGTATTCATACGCTCCGCGAAATCATCGGTCTGTCTACTGCCGAAATGGCGGCAAAGACGGGCATTTCCGAACAGGAATACATCGACTGCGAAACGGGTCTTTCCGATCTGAACTTCGCGTTCCTTTACCGCTGTGCGCTGGCACTCAATGTTGACGTAACCGATATCATCGAAGGTACCAGCCCGCGTCTGGCAGGATACACCGTTACCCGCCGCGGAGAAGGTCAGGAAATCCAGAAGGCACACGGCATGACGTATTACAACCTCGCGTCTGCCTTCATGAACAGAATCGCGGAACCGCTGTATGTCGTTTCCGACTATAACGAAGCAGCGCAGAATGCCGATATCGAGCTGACCTCGCATGACGGTCAGGAATGTGATATCGTCATTTCGGGTGCCCTCAAGGTGCAGGTCGGTGACCATTTTGAAGTCCTGCATGCAGGCGATTCCATTTACTATGACTCCTCCGTCCCGCACGGTATGATCGCCGTTGAGGGTCAGGACTGCTGCTTCTACGCAATCGTTCTCAATCCCGCAAGTGAGGCGATGCCCAATGAGGTCTTCGCGCACGGTACGGCGACAAGAGCGGTTGTCAAAGAGCAGACTCCCAAGCAGAAGGATACCACCTATCGCGTCTGGGAAGATTTTGTTATTCCGACCGAGGACGAAAGCGGCGTGCTGAAGGCAATCGATTTCAAGAATACCGATCACTTCAACCTCGCCTTTGACGTCATCGACCGACTGGGCAGAGAAAAGCCCGATAAGGTTGCCATGGTGCACGTTGCAAAGGACAAGACGGCACAGACCTTTACCTTTGCCGACATGAAGCGCGCGTCCTCGCAGACCGCGAACTACTTCAAGTCGCTCGGTATCGGACGCGGCGACCGTGTTATGCTGATTCTCAAGCGTCATTACCAGTTCTGGTTTGCCATGCTGGGTCTGAATAAGCTGGGCGCCATCGCCATTCCCGCTCCCAACCAGCTGTTGGA
>JAZTZC010000280.1:0-2530 GCA_045637265.1 Eubacteriales bacterium
GCCCTCGTCAACGGTGAAGACGATACTGCCGCCGCGACCGCCGTCACCACCGTCGGGACCGCCCTCGGAGACAAATTTTTCGCGGTGAAACGCCACGGCACCGTTGCCGCCGTCACCGGCTTTGATATAGATTTTTACTTGATCGATGAACATATGGAACTCCTTTTTGAATTGAAAGAGGATGGAAAATGCTGTCGGGTGAGGTATAACATGATGGGAGCACCAACCCAAACCCTCCCCTGGGGGAAGGTGGATTTTCTGTATTTTCGCCCCGTCAAAAATGCAGAAAAGACGGATGAGGGTTTCCTATGGTTACTTTCCGTGCAACGACCCTCATCCGTCACCTGCGGTGACACCTTCCCCCGGGGGAAGGTGTTGGCAAGTGCGACCGTCACCTTGGTTTTCAACCGTCAGGATCGTCTGAAACTGACAAAATCAAGAATCACCCTCAAACCGTATACTTGACCCAAACGGCTCTGCAAGCGGTCTCTGCTGCAAAGTGCAGGACACCGCCCTTGATGTCTGCGGTAAATTCCGTATCCGCCCAGAGCGTTTCGAGCTTCGCGCCGTCGGGGATGTCGACCTTGATATCAGCGGTCATGCCCTCGTAGTTGGTGATGAACAAGTGACCGAAGCCGTCGCCCTTGGCATGGAAGCCCGTGACGGTGTAGTTTTCGGGATCGTCGCCGACGGGAATGACATCGCAGTCAAACAGTTCCTTTGCAAGCGGTTTCCAGATTGCCATCATGCGGATCATTGCCTTGCGGTCGTCGTCGGCAAGCTCTTGCAGATCCACCCAGAGCAGGGGATTGGACACAGCGATGGCGAGGAACAGCGTTGTCATCGGGAAACGGGAGGGATTGAACGCATCGTCGATGTAGCCGGTGCTCGTCTGGCGGGGATTGGGGACCTCCATGACCATGCGCTGGGTCGGGATGTAGTGACCGAGCCGCCACAGGTTGCCGAGCGTTCTGTGTGCAAAGAAGGAACCGGGCTGCTGAACATAGCGGTTTTCAAAGAAGATCAGACCCGACTGCGGCATGTACTGACAACCGGGACGCTTGCCCGTGGTGATGTCGGTGTGGAAGACGAGTTCTCTGCCGGTCTCCTCATGGATGCGGTCAAGCATCTTGCGCAGGCGAATGACATCGATGGGGTCGTAGCACTCAATGCCGTCCAGCTTGACCTGACGGATGCCCTGCTTCCAGTAAGAAAGGATCATATCGCCCGTCTTTTCAAAGTCAGCATGGAAATTCCACGGGTCGTCCATGCACCAGATACCGAGCGTCGTACCTTTTTCGATTGCGTACTGTGCCAGCGGTTCCAGACCATAGGGGAAGCGCTCGGGCTGGGGTGCCCAGAAATCAAGACCTTCTTCAAACATGTGATCCCAGCGGTGCTTCATGTATTCGGGAATCGGGAAATCGTTGTTCTGCCAGCCGTCGTCGATCTGAACGCAGTCCAGCTGCATGTCCGCACCGATCTCAATTTCACGGCGGACAAACGCATCGGACAGCATACGGTCCTTGTTGCCGCCGCCCCAGTTGTTGGAAACCGCCGTCAGACGGTCGGGATTGTAATGGGTCACACGACCGAACGCGCGCAGACCCGCCTCGCAGTCCGCCTTCGTCTTGCCGACACCGATGGCAGAGCCGTAAAGCTCAACAATCTCACCCTCGGGCAGAGGCTTGGAGAGATCAATACCAAATCCGATGATCTCGGCAGACCCCTGATGGGTTGTGCGCAGACCGTAGGGCGGTGTGCAAATTTCAGACTCGGTGCAGGGAGAGAGCTTGCACAGCGTCAGGCATGCGGACTGTCTGTCCTGAATGAAGAAGAAGTGACCTGCATAACGCTGGTAGAATTCGTCGTAGTAGGGGTAATTGCGGACGCTGCGGACAAGGTCATCGGACTTGTCGCTGTGGTCATGCAGCTCCACGGAGTCGATGACAAATGTCTGACGGTCAAAAGCAAGCGCTTCACTTGCAAGATCGTCGGCATACCAGACGCCGCTGTCGCCGGAGCCGGGCTTGTCGTAGGTCTGATAGTCACCCTTTGCAAACAGGCTCTTGCGGATAAACGGCACACCAGGGAACAGCTGCCAGACAGTCTTCCACATGCCGTCACCGTCGCAAAGCGTCCATTCGACCTTCAAATGACGCTGCATCCGTCCGAAATAATCGTCCTCGGAGATGACAACATCGCTCTGTGCGTGATCGGGACGAACAGTCAGGGTCGGCTGAACGAGACGGCGTCCGTCCGCTGCCTGCCACTTTCTGCCTGTGGTCTTGTCAAGAACATATTCGGTGATCGGTCGGTTGTCGGCAATCGATACGGCGATCTCGATTTTGTCGTTACCGAGGGTCAGGATGCCGTTTTCAAGAATGGCATAACAGTCAAAATAACGGGTCATGGTGAAATTCCTTTCGGTATATGAGAAATTAGTAATTGATTATAATAAAAGATGATATTTTCGGGTGTGGTATAACGTGATGGGAGCACTGACCAAAACCTTCCCCTGGGGGAAGGT
>JAZTZC010000281.1:0-6843 GCA_045637265.1 Eubacteriales bacterium
AAGTCTCATACCGAAGAATCCCTGACCTCCTGCGGCGCAGAAGTTCAGAAGGGTAACGCACCGGAAGAACGCAAGCTGCAGAGACTGTTCCGCAACCCGGATGCAACCAAGATGATCAAGCGCTGCAACGACTTCGGTGCAGGCGGTGTCTCCGTTGCCATCGGTGAACTTGCTGACGGTCTGGCGATCAACCTCAACGCTGTTCCCAAGAAGTACGACGGTCTGGACGGTACGGAACTCGCAATCTCCGAATCCCAGGAACGTATGGCAGTCGTTGTTGCGGCTGAAGATGTCGAAGCATTCTGCGCAATCGCTACCTCCGAAAACCTCGAAGCTACCGTTGTTGCGGAAGTTACCGAATCCCCGCGTCTGACCATGAAGTGGAACGGCAAGACGATCGTCGATCTGTCCAGAACCTTCCTCAACTCCAACGGTGCGGAAAAGCACATCGATATCGCACCCGTCAAGCCCGAATGTTATGCAAAGACGGTTGAAGGCTCCTTCACCGACAACATGACCCCTCTTGCAGGCGATCTCAATGTCTGCTCCAAGCGCGGTCTGTCCGAACGCTTTGACTCCACCATCGGCGCAGGTACCGTTATGATGCCCTTCGGCGGCAAGCATCAGCTGACACCGAACCAGGCAATGGTCAACCTGATCTCCGTTGAAAAGAAGCATACCAAGGCTTGCTCCTACATGGCGTGGGGTTACAATCCCGATATCGCCATGAAGAGCCCCTATCATGCATCCTACCTCGCAGTCGTCGAATCCGTTTCCAAGCTGATCGCGGCAGGTGCTGATAAGACCGACGTTTACCTGACCTTCCAGGAATATTTTGAAAAGCCCGGCCGCGATCCCAAGCGCTGGGGCAAGCCGCTGTCTGCACTGCTCGGTGCATTCCGTGCGCAGAAGTCCCTCGGTTACGCAGCAATCGGCGGTAAGGACTCCATGTCCGGTTCCTTCGAACACCTCGATGTTCCGCCGACACTCGTTTCCTTCGCTGTTACCACCGGTAATACCGATGAAGTCATCACCCCCGAATTCAAGGAAGCCGGCCATAAGGTCATCCTCATGAAGCCCCAACTCGGTGAAGACGGTCTGCCCACCGCAGAATCCCTGCTGGCACTCTACGATAACGTCACCAAGCTCATGCGCGACGGCAAGGTCGCAGCCGCTTACACGCCTACCTACGGCGGTGTTGCGGAAGCTGTCATGAAGATGGCATTCGGTAACGGCATCGGTTTCGCATACGACAAGAAGTTCCCGATGGAAGAAATGTTCGGCTACAACTACGGCGCATTCCTGCTTGAGCTGACCGGCAGAACACCTTGCGGTGCGGTTGTTGTCGGTACGACCACCGATGACGGCAAGATCTCCTCCGGCAAGGAATCCCTTGCACTCGACGATCTGCTCGCAATCTATGAAGGCAAGCTCGAGGGCGTCTTCTCCTGCAACATTCACCACGATCAGGAAGAAATCGAAATTCCGACCTTCTCCCATGTCGCAGAAACCCGCGTCGCTCCGAAGATCGGTGTCGCAAAGCCGCGCGTTCTGATCCCCGTCTTCCCGGGTACCAACTGTGAATTCGACTCCGCAAAGGCATTTGCCGATGCTGGTATCGAACCTGAAATCTTCGTTATCAACAACCTCTCCGGCGCATCTATTGCAGAGTCTGTCAACGTCTTTGCAAAGAAGGTTGGCGAGTCCCAGATCATCTTCGTTCCCGGCGGTTTCTCCGGCGGTGACGAACCCGACGGCTCCGGTAAGTTCATCACGGCATTCTTCCGTGCGGGTGCTGTCAAGGAAGCAGTCACCGATCTGCTTGACAACCGCGACGGTCTGATGGCCGGTATCTGCAACGGCTTCCAGGCACTCATCAAGCTGGGTCTGGTTCCCTACGGCAAGATCATCGACACCGATGAAACCTGCCCGACCCTGACGTTCAACACCATCGGCCGCCACCAGTCCCGCATTGTCCGCACCAGAATCGCATCCAACAAGTCCCCGTGGCTTGCAGAACGCGAAGTCGGCGACGTCATCTCCGTTCCGATCTCCCATGGTGAAGGCAGATTCTTCGCATCCGAGGACTGCATCAAGGAACTCGCCGCAAACGGTCAGATCGCAACCCAGTACGTCGATCTCGCAGGCGTTCCCACCGCTGACATCCACTTCAACCCGAACAACTCCGCATGTGCAATTGAAGGTATCACCTCTCCCGACGGCAGAGTCTTTGGCAAGATGGGGCACTCCGAGCGTATCGGCGAAGGTCTTTACAAGAACGTCGAGGGCAACTTCGACCTCGGTATGTTCCGTGCGGCAGCGAAGTATTTCAAGATCTAACCATTCAACCGAATAAATGTCAATACCGGGATGCGGTCTGATCCCGTATCCCGGTAATTTCTGAAATCTGGAAAAGAAGGTGTCAACCAATGATGACTGATATTGAAATCGCACAATCCGTAGAAATGCGCCCGATTCTGGAAATTGCCACAAACGCAGGCATTCCGACCGAAGATCTGGAGCTTTACGGCAAGTATAAGGCAAAGATCCCGCTGAATCTGCTTGACGAATCCAAGAAGGACGGCAAGCTCATCCTCGTCACCGCAATCACTCCGACCGCGGCAGGTGAAGGTAAAACCACCACGACCGTCGGTCTTGCGGACGGTCTGAAGAAGATCGGAAAGAACACCGTTGTCGCACTGCGCGAACCGTCTCTCGGTCCGGTCTTCGGTGTTAAGGGCGGTGCTGCAGGCGGCGGCTGGGCACAGGTCGTTCCGATGGAGGACATCAACCTCCACTTCACCGGTGACTTCCATGCCATCGGTGCGGCAAACAACCTGCTCGCAGCGATGCTTGACAACCACATCCAGCAGGGTAACGTCCTCGGCATTGACCCCAGAAAGATCACCTGGAAGCGCTGTGTCGATATGAACGACCGTCAGCTTCGTAATGTTGTCGACGGTCTTGGCGGCAAGGTCAACGGTATGCCGCGTGAAGACGGATTTGACATCACCGTCGCATCCGAAATCATGGCAGTCTTCTGTCTCGCTACTTCCATTACCGACCTCAAGGCACGCCTGTCCCGTATGGTCATCGCATACACCTACGATGACAAGCCCGTAACTGCCGGTGATATCAAGGCAGTCGGCGCAATGACCGCGCTGCTCAAGGATGCCATCAAGCCGAACCTCGTTCAGACGCTTGAAGGCACGCCCGCCATCGTTCACGGCGGTCCGTTTGCAAACATCGCACACGGCTGTCACTCCGTCATCGCAACCCGCATGGCAATGAAGCTCGGCGATTACGCGATCACGGAAGCAGGCTTCGGTGCGGACCTCGGTGCGGAAAAGTTCCTTGACATCAAGTGCCGCATGGCTCGTCTGAAGCCGTCCGCAGTTGTCGTTGTCGCTACCGTCCGTGCGCTGGAGATGCACGGCGGTCTTGACAAGAAGTCCCTCGGTACAGAAGACCTCTGCGCACTCGAAAAGGGTCTGCCGAACCTCCTCCGCCATGTTTCCAACATGAAGAACGTATACGGTCTGCCGTGCGTTGTCGCACTGAACCGTTTCCCGACCGACACCGATGCGGAAATCGCATGTGTCATGGAAAAATGCAAGGAGCTCGGCGTCAACACCGTTCTGTCCACGGTCTGGGCAGAAGGCGGCAATGGCGGCGTTGCACTGGCTGAAGAAGTCGTTCGCCTGTGCGAAGAAGAAAACAACTTCGCATTCAGCTACGATACTTCCCTCTCCATCCCCGAAAAGATCGAAACGATCGTCAAGCGCATCTACGGCGGCGACGGCATCTCCATTCTGCCTGCCGCAAAGAAGCAGATTGACACGCTCGCTGCTCTTGGCTTTGGCAATCTGCCGATCTGTATGGCAAAGACGCAGTATTCCTTCTCCGATGACCCGACCAAACTCGGCGCACCGGAAGGATTCACCGTCACCATCAAGAATGTCCGCGTTTCCGCAGGTGCCGGATTTGTGGTCGTTCTGACAGGCGACATCATGACCATGCCCGGTCTGCCCAAGGTTCCCGCGGCTGAAGCAATTGATGTTACCGAGGACGGTAAGATTGTAGGCTTATTCTAAGCCGGTTTGTTCTAATCCCGTCTGTTCTAATTTCTATAAAAGATTTCAGGCTGATGTATCATTACGGTACATCAGCCTGTTGTTTTGCTTTATTCCATTGGACAGCATTGAAACGTATCCTGTCCGAGTGCATTGATGCCGTCGAACACAACCAGATCAAGATAGTTGATAATATATTTACAGAGACCTGTATCCGGCAGGGTGACCCTCTCGGCAGGCTTGACGAATATCTTCACAAGATTTTCGCCGTCATATCCTCCGCGAGAATACGGTTCCCAATGAACATCCGAGCCGCTTGGATTTTTGATCTTGACAGTCACCATGTTGTCTTCCTGTTCCACATCAAAGTACCGAACAAAGACAGGATCACCTTCTATAGTAACCATCCCGGCACGTTCGCTGTCCTCAATGAACACGCCCTGACAGACATTGCCAAGCTCGACATAAATCACTTTGCAGTCATCGGCAGAAAATCGGTATTCCTTTTTCAGCGCACCGTGCGTCTCTTTCTTCTCACCGAACAGCACACCGATCGGAACAGAAAAAACCTCCGCAAGCACGGGAAACATGGTAACGTCAGGGTATCCGATGCCGCACTCCCATTTACTGACAGACTGCGGCGAAATCCCAATTTTTTCGGCAAGCATGGTCTGTGACCAACCGTTTTGCCGGCGCAGCTCTGATATAATAATGCAGAACCTTTGCAGATCATATTGCATGAACGTCATCTCCTCTCGTCCTGCTTTTATTATATCACAACAGACAGCGTTTGGCAATCACCGCTCAGTTGTTGTTTTGGGTTGTCTCGGCATATTCCCGCATTTGGTTCTGCAGTGCAATGAACCTTGCATCCTCGCGCAGAAAATCGTAGCAGACCCACGAAAAATGCTCCAGAAAGCAGTCACAAGTATTGCCGGTGTAGTTTTTTTCGCAGTCCCTCGGATCATAAGTCAGACGATTGACAAGCGGCGTTTGATAACGGATTGGCTCACCGTTTGATGTGTACTCCGTATCCCGGATGCTCCATTCGACGACCTGTTCCAAGGCTTCCAGCGTTTTTTCGGTATCCTGCACCTTTGCATAAGCCGATGCAATCCCGGAATAGCCCATCGCAAGATTCCACGCATGACCGATCAGACAACCGTCCGGATGCAGAAGTTTCCACAACTCAATGCCAAGCTGATATGCCGCTACAGTTTCCTCGGTGGTAACACCGTCTTTCGTAATCATTTCGATTGCCGTCCATCCGGCAGTTCTCAAAAGCTCCATCAGATACTCCTGACATGCCTCGATGCCTTCCTCACCCTCCAGCACATCCGAACGCAAATCCTCGCGTGTGGTGAGCAAACTGCCGCCCATTTCGGCGTACTTCAAGGCTTCTTCTTTTTCACGGCGGCTGGAATGTACCCAACAGAGTGTATAAATCGCGCTGTCACGGATTTTCTGATCGGTCGAGTTTTCCAGAATCTTCTCTCCCAGTGAATAGATTCGTTCTGCATCCGCGTCGGGTGTCGGATAGATACCGCGGGCGTGGATGGAACGCATTAGATTGTTCATAATGCGGTAGTCGTTGGGAAACTCATGATACGCACGCTCCCAAACACCGATGATTTCCTCAACCAAGCCGTCATGTGCGTACCGATGCACTTCCGCCTGATACGCCTTATACTTCTCCTCTTTCCTCGCCGTACCGACATCGAGCAGATCGTCAATCGTCACGTCAAAATACGCGGCAATCGCGGGAAGCAAGGTAATGTCAGGATACCCTTCTCCGCGCTCCCATTTTCCGACGGACTGCGGTGTAATGCCGAGATGCTGTGCCAGTGCTTCCTGCGTGACATTCTTCTGCTGACGCAAGGTGCGCAGTGTGTTTTTCAGACAAATTTCCATGATGTAGTTCTCCTGTGATAAAAAGTAACCGGCGCCGATTCTGATATGATTATAACATAAAATCTGCATTGGCACAAGAACCGCAAAGATGTATTTTGGTTGTTTTTTCAAACCGTCCGTTGTTTTGGATGACTATTTTCAAGTTTCCGCTCCGTCTTTTCCGATTCCCATTGACAAATCGCACAAAATCAGATATAATTCTCTTACAGACATTGACATCCATCCCGCTTGGTGTCGGGATCAATATAAAGAATATCAAAGAAACGAGGAACTACCTGTCATGAAAGAACTGAACCATGCAGTACAGGTCGCCGTTGAGGAATGGGTTATTCCGACCTATCCGATTCCTGCGGCAGAAGAAATGCCGATGTTTGCGGAAACGAGCAACCATCAGGGTACCACCGGTAATCCGTATCCGATGCGTGTCGTCTCTGCGGCAGACGGTGAACACCGCGAGGATAAGCCGTGGACCGTCATCCGGCTCGAAAACGACTATATCCGTCTTGCAATGATTCCGGCACTCGGCGGCCGTGTCTTTGAAGCATACGACAAAGTCACCGGCTACGATTTTCTGTACCGTCAGCATGTCATCAAGCCTGCGCTGATCGGTGCATACGGCTCGTGGATTTCGGGCGGTATCGAATTCAACTGGCCCTTCCATCACCGTCCGTCCACGCTGATGCCCGTTGACTATGAGATCGTCCATGAGGCAGACGGCACCGTCATCGTCTGGATGTCCGAGCATGCGCCGAACGACCGCACCAAAGGTATGGTCGGTATCGTGCTCACCCCCGATGCAAGCTATTTTGAAACGCGCGTGTCCGTTTCCAACCGCACGCCGCACAAGCACAACTTCCTC
>JAZTZC010000282.1:0-3507 GCA_045637265.1 Eubacteriales bacterium
TATAACATCCAGCGGCTCAAGGGGAGTCTCATCCTATATCGACAAATAAAGATTAAAAAATTCGTAATTTTCAATACCGTGCGATACAACCGCAAAGACCTCTGCCTTTGGCTGTACGCACGGTACAAGTATATTATATCATGTTTTTTGTGAAAAATCAATGATGACTTTGTGAAAGTTTCGTATCTGAACGATCAAGTTCTTCCGCCGAAGCCGCCCTTGGGCAGATCGCCTCTGCCGTCAAGCTCGGGCATTGCCGACAGATTTTCCTGCATCTTTTCCAGACAGCGCATGAAGATCTCCAGATCTTCTTCGGAGATGCCTTCGTATGTTGCGGTATCGATCTCATGGAAGATATCACGGGACTGGGAGAGCATGGAGTGACCGAGCTCTGTCAGATGCAGTTCATTGAAGCGGTTATCGGAGGAGGACATGTTGCGGGTGATATAGCCTTCCGATTCCATCTTTTTCATCATCATGGCAACAGCGGCGGCGCTGACACCGAAGCGCTGTGCGATATCCTTCTGCGAAAGTGCCTTGACTTCGGGATTCCGCTCTGCGCGTGCGATTTCACGGAGAATGGAGTGTTGACCTCGATGGATACCAAGTGCGGAAATGCGGGAATCGACGACCGTCTTGTGCATGCGTTCTGTTTTCATCAAAGAGGCAACAACGCAGCAGAGATGTTTCTTTTCATTGGAACAATTCATGGGGATGGGTCTCCTTTATGATAAATTATATAGTTCACTTTATGTTTTAATAGATAAATAGTTAATAATTCACGACTTGACAGTTCAAAACTTGATAATTAAGTTCTGAACTATTATACTCTGTTTTCGTGAAAATGTCAAGGGGGTTACAAAAGAAAATGATAAAAAACGCGAAAAATAACATTTTATGTCGTGAATTGTAAAGGATGTGCATCGATAATCCGATGAAAAAACAGATTGTTAATAAAATATACTTGCAAATATCATAAACATGGTGTATACTATTCATATTATCATCAAAAATATCAATATATGGAAAGATAAAAGAAAGGAAATCTCATGAGAGTTCTTGTTCTGAACGGACCGAATCTGAATTTGCTTGGGGAGCGTGAGCCAGGTGTTTACGGTTCTGCAACCCTTGACGATATCTGTACACATCTGAGCGCTGCTGCGGAAGCCATGGGCATCACGCTTGCCTTTGCGCAGTCCAACCACGAGGGTGAGCTGATCGACATTCTCCATGCCGCACGGCTGGAATGTGACGGTGTCATCCTCAATGCAGGTGCCTACACGCATTATTCCTACGCCATTCGTGATGCGGTTGCGGCAATCAAAATCCCGGTTGTCGAGGTACATCTGTCAAACATCCACGCGCGCGAAGAATTCCGCCATACCTCTGTGATTGCACCGGCATGCATCGGGCAGATTTCAGGCTTCGGCGCGGACAGCTATGATCTGGCTCTGACGGCGCTGGCATTCCGCTTCAATCAGCAGACACCCAGACTCGAAGAATCCAAATAAGAAAATACAGGTATCACGAAAACTTTTTTTGAAAAATTTTTCGGATACCTGTAATTTTTTTGGAAAAAACGGTAGGTAATGGATGAAGACGATCGATCGGTTTTCAGACATAGGAGGTGACTGACATGCAGGACAGAGATGCGGATATTCTGCGGCAGCTGCTGGAACGAAACGAAGCGGGGCTTACGTGTTTGCAGACGCGGCACGGACGGCTGGCGATGCAGATTGCGCGGAATATCCTCGGATGCGATGCGGACGCGGAGGAATGTGTATCCGATGCGCTGCAGGCGATGTGGAGACAGATTCCGCCGAACAAACCGGATCCGCTGCTTCCGTATTTTCTGCGCGCGGTACGCAATCTTGCACTCAAACGACGTCGTGCAATGACAGCGCAGAAGCGGGACGGCGGGGAACTGCTCTCTCCCGAGGATTGGGACACTGTTTCGGAACTGGAATTGTTTTCTGACCGTGAGGAAGACAGCGAACGGATCCGCGATGCGCTGAACGGTTTTCTCGGCACACTTCGGCGTGAGGATCGGGTACTGTTTGTCAGACGGTATTGGTTTGAGGATGATGCGGCACGGATTGCCGATATGCTCGGTATTTCCGAAAATTACGTGCGCGTCAGACTGACCCGATGCAAAAAGAAACTCAAAGCGTATCTTGAAAAGGAAGGGATTACGATATGAAACAGAACGAATTTACCGCGGCGCTGACGGAAATCGATGACCGATATTTGATGGAAGCTGCGGCACTGACGGAAAAGCGCGCGGTGCACAAAACAAAAAAATGGGCGGTTATGCCGATTGCCGCGGCACTGCTTGCCATGGCGATGTTTGTCGTCAACGCGGCGGCACCCGTCGATCTCGGCTTTTATCTTGCGGCGGCGTTTGGTGACAGCTATGAAATGCTCGATGAGATGACCTCGATGCCGGAGCCGGTTGCGTACCGTTCGTCCGGGGAGGAGATCAAGCTCGAAATGAAAGGGCTTGTCGGCGACAGACAGGTGGTTGATGTCTTTGTTGACGTTACCGTATCTGCGGAATGCGGTGTTCCGGGTGAGAACTTCCGCCCGATCATGGATCTTTCCGATACGGGATTTCCGTGGGAGACGAACCTTGCGGCATACGGAACGTCCGCGCGTGTGCTCTCAAAAACGCAGAACGACGACGGCTCAACGACCTACGCCTGTATGCTGTCTCTTCACTCCGAGGACGGTGTGATGGCGAGCAAGTATGCCGTGACCTGCGAGGGTATTGCCGGCTGGGATGCGGAATCGGGCGATTACGAAACTCTCGTCGAGGGTGAATGGAACATGGCATTTGCGCTCAACTACAGCGATCTGACCGAGATCAGAACGCCTGCCGTTACGGGCGAGATGCAGGGCACGCACTGGTCGGCATTTTCGCTTGACCGGACTGCCGATGATATGGCATCTGCTGTGATCACCGTGGATGAGGTGCGGATTTCCCCGCTCAGCGTCGGTATTTATTTCTCGGCGGACATGCAGTACAAGGACTTTTTCTCCGACTACATGGTGGAGGATGTCTATCTGACGATGGAAGATGGGACGGAGATTACCCGCCGCGATTATGTTGTCGGTACGGACGGGATGCTGATCCGGCTTCATGAAGAAGATCAGACATGGGAGGAGATCGCCCGGGATGATCTTGATGATATTTATGTCGAGCTTGCGGGCAGCGGCGGCGGTTACAACCTTCGAGAGGGAGAACTTTACCACGGACATCATATTTTTACGTTCTCCGCACCGCTTTCGGTGGACGGGATCGTTTCGGTTACGATTGGCGGGATGACGATTCCGCTCAAATAAAAAATATAGAAAATCCACGGACGCATTGATATAATCCCCTTAGAGTAGACACTTGAAAAACAAAAAGTTCAAGACTACACTAAGGGGGTTATTTTATGCGAAAAAACAAGAAATACAGCGAGGAATTAAAAATAGCAGCCGTTAAATCTTACCTTGCGGGAGAAG
>JAZTZC010000283.1:0-16967 GCA_045637265.1 Eubacteriales bacterium
GGCGTTGTTGAAGTTGAAAAGATCGCCATCCAGTACGGTCTGTGGCTGCAGACGCTCATTGACTTCATCATCATAGCATTCTCCATCTTCCTCGTTGTCCGCATCGGCAAGGGCATGGAAGCAAAGCTGAATGCCAAGGAAATCGCCGAAAAGGAAGCCGCTGAAGCTGCAAAGAAGGCAGAGGAAGAAGCTGCTGCCGCAAAGAAGGCGGAAGAAGACGCTGCAAAGGCCGCTGAACAGCAGGCAATTCTCGACGAATACTATGCAAACGTCCGCGCACAGGCAGAACTGCTCCGCGAAATCAGCGCAAAGCTGAACAAATAATTTTGATCCATATAAAAATCCGCGATCGATATGACCGCGGATTTTTTCGTTTTATTTATTGCTCTGATTCTTGCGGCATCAGAGCAAGCATCTTTTCATGAATACCGGGTGCTGTTTTGCGCAGATTGACCGTCTTGCCAAAACGCGACATGGATTTGTATTTTACCGTATTCGCGCAAGCAACCATTTCACAGCGAAGCTGTTTCGTATGCCCAACGCGCAAATTTCACTGAAAAAAGCCAAGTCGTTTGACTTGGCTTTTTCATGGTGCAGGCAGAGAGACTCGAACTCTAGACCTTCCGCACGTCAAGCGGATGCTCTAACCAACTGAGCTATGCCTGCATATTGCAGATTTTGAAACCTGCAATTTTATGGTGCAGGCAGAGAGACTCGAACTCTAGACCTTCCGCACGTCAAGCGGATGCTCTAACCAACTGAGCTATGCCTGCAATTTGTTTGTTCTTCATCGGAACATTTATATTATATCACATCTTTTTCATTTCGTCAATAGCTTTACGAAAATTTTTTTTGCATTATTTTCAAAAAATTTCCGCATACCGAAGATGGTATGCGGAAAACAGTCTTATAATGCATCCAGAAGCATGAACAGCTCTGCGCGGGTATGATCGAGCATGTCGGGATCGTCGGTGAAATCACGGAAGGTACGCGCAACACGACGCGCAAATGCTTTGGCTGCATTCGGATCTTTTTTACCGAGTATGGAGAGCAGCTCCCATTCCTCAATACCGATCGTTGTGGACAGACCGCGGTTGGACATCAGAACGCCGTTCTCCGACGGATAAACAATGAAGCCATCCCCCTTGAAGCGGACATTCGGATTCATACCGTACTGCGATTCACCCGACCAGAAGTTGAAGCCCCAATGCAGAAAGCCCGTAATACCCTGCGCATAGCATGCCCACTTGATCATACGCGCATAGCGTGCCGGCAGATCGAGGAATTTGTTCAGCCACCAAGGCTCTTCCGGGAAACAGCACGAATAACACCAGACCTCATCCCCTGCGGCAATGCGGTTTTGATAATACTCTGCATCGTAGTCAAAGACCTCCAGACGCGGTACGGGAACATCGCATGCATCGCCAAGCGTCCGTCCCATCCCCTTGGTATCGAGCGGCTCTGTACACGGAACACCGGGTGCAACCTCGCGACAAATTTCGCGTCCCCACAGCCATGCCTTCGATACATGCGGCTCATCTTCCAGATGAATGCGCAGCATGTCGCGCCATCCCATCTGCGCAAAGTGCTCTGCAATTCCGCCGTAAACCGCACGCAGAAAGGCGTCCGCCGTTTCCTGATCCTCACCAAAAAGCTCCAGTCCTGCAGGATGACCGTTTTCGTCAATATAAGTCATCCATTCGCCGGAAACCGGTATGATGATATTGGTCAGCGTCAAATACTTGAAAGAACCGTGCTCCAAAAAGAGCTTGATGAATGCATCCAGCGCGGAATAGTCAAAGAACCATTCTGTCTTACCGATACGCTTACTGCCGCTGCGGCAAAGAAGCGGTATTGCATTAACATACAGGGTATTGACGCGCAGTACCTTCATCGCCTTTGCATAAGAGATCAGTTTTGCCTCGTCCGCATTGATGTCAAAGAAATATTCATGACCAAATGCAGAATCGCAGGGTGCGGGCAGAATCGGCTTGTGGATATGCAGGGTCACATCTGCAGACAGCTCCGCATCCGTGCCGTTATCGAGTGTCAGCTGCAGCGATACCCGCACTGTATAGACGCCGACCGGCGCATCTTCTGTTGTGCGGAAGATGGCAACAAAGCCCTGTGTTGTATGCGGTGTCACCGTTACACCCACACCGTCAATCAGCTTGTCGGGATACGGCAGACCGTCGTTGTAGATTTCATATCCTTGTGCACAGACGGTTGCCGAAACACCTGCCGGCACATCGGAAACGCGATAGCTGTTGACGGTATACGCCGCGCTGTAGTTGCGCATCACAATCTGCGCGGCGATTGTCGCATTTCGTGCGGTATGCAGAACGATGCGTTTGGTATCATTTTCAGCTTGCCGCGTATGACGGAAAACCGAATGTGCAATAGATTTTGTCCAGATTTGCATGATAATCTCCTTTTGACATGATAATATTTTCTTCATTATACTGCAAAAACAGATACTGTGCAAGAGGATTTCAAAAATTTAACGGAAATTTCCAGGATTGTCTCGAATATCCCTTGCCAAACAGACCGTTCTATGGTAAAATAATAGTATTATAACAAGATGAGGTATCAAATCATTATGGAACAGGCAAAAATCGACCGCATCAACGAACTTGCGAAGAAAAAGCGCACCGTTGGCTTGACCGACGAGGAGCTTGCAGAACAGAAAGCACTGCACAAGGAATATATCATATCCTACCGTGCTTCCCTGCGCGGCATTCTCGATAACACCGTCATCGAACGTCCCGACGGCACACGCGAAGCCCTGAAAAAGAACAACAACTGATCGAATACAGAAAGGAATCTGCCCTATGAACCGTACAAAACGCACCCTTTCCATGCTTCTTGCCCTGCTGACCGTTGCGGCTGTCACGGCATCCTGCGGAAGCGGATCCGATGTCACCGATACGGCAACGGTCAACGCCGATGAAACCACCGTCGCCGTTACAGAAGAAACCAACGAACGCGAAAAGATCCGCGAAGAAGTCCCCGCAGACGCAAACTACAACGGCTATGAATTCCGTATTCAGTCGCGCGATGCCGACCATCACCACAAGGAACTGACAGCGGACGCGGAAAACGGCGAAACGATCAACGACGCAGTTTATCGCCGCAATACTGCTGTGGAAGAAAAGCTGAACATCAAGGTCAAGCCGATCTATGAATCGGAAGCCCCCGAAAACAATCCGCTCGACATCCTCCGTCAATGCATTCTCGCAGGGGATGACTACGTCGATTTGGCGCTGACGCATACCATCTACGGTGGTCAGGTTGCCGCTGACGGTCTGTTCCGCAACTGGTATGATCTCGAATACTGCGACTTTACAAAGCCGTGGTGGAACAAGAATGTCTCCGACGAACTGACGATCGGCGATCAGTGTTATCTGGCAGTCGGCGATCTCTGCATTTCCGCCATCGACTACGCATGGTCGATGGTCTACAACAAGGAGCTTGCCGCAAACTATGATATCGGCGATATTTATCAGATGGTCATCGACGGCAAATGGACCATCGATGTATTCACCGAAATGCTGGCGCAGGCTTCGGTTGATCTGAACGGTGACTCGAAATATGACGATCAGGACCAGTACGGCTTCACAACGCACGACAATTCCGCCATCGTCAACTGGATGTTCGCACTCGGCCAAAAGGTCACGCAGATGGATGCCAACGGTCTCCCCGAGCTTGTGCTGAACACCGAGCGCATGGTTTCCATTGTCGAAAAGGTTGACCGTGTCCTGCACGAAGGCAATCAGACCTTCACCGTCACCGATACCTACACCAAATCACTGAACACCACCCACGACCTCGGCGTTGCCAATATGTTCTCCGCAGGCAAGACGCTGTTTGCAGCCATGCGTATCTACGTTATTGACAATCTGCGCTCGATGGAAGCCAACTTCGGTATCATTCCGTTCCCCAAATTTGACGAAGCACAGGAAACCTATTACACACACGTCGACGGTCACGCACCGCTGATGGGTGTTCCGGCAACCGTTGTTGACACCGAACGCACAAGTGTCATCATCGAATGCCTGAATGCAGAATCCTACCGCACATGCGTCCCCGCCATGTACGACATCGTTCTGACCGAAAAGTTCTCCCGCGATGAAATGTCTGTCAAGATGCTCGACCTCATTCTCGATGGCAGAACCCAGAACTTCGGTTATGTCTACGAAGGCTCCACCGGCATGCAGTGGACGCTCACCAATCTGATGAAACAGAAATCCACAGACTTTACATCCTATTACAGCAAGCGTGAAAAGCAGGCGATCAAGTATTATAATCAGATCGTCGAGGCGCACCAGAACATCGAATAAGATACGATCGATTCCCATCCGTCAACCATCCCGGCGGATGGGAACTTTGTTTTCGCAATATCTCCGAACACTTTGTAACATTATCAAAAACATGCCCATTTTTGCGCAAAATTCCTTGCGGATTGCGGGATTTCGTGGTATAATAAGAGGACAAACATACATTTGAGTCCGATATTACAGGAGGCTGACATGGCAAAAAAACAGGAAAAACCGAATACCCCGCCGCGCGACGGAAAATTCCATCTCGTCTCCGATTATACCCCGACGGGCGACCAGCCGCAGGCGATTGATCTGCTGTGCGCAGGACTTGACGCGGGCATGAAAAATCAGACACTGCTCGGCGTTACCGGCTCCGGCAAAACATTCACGATGGCAAATGTCATTGCACGCATGAACCGTCCGACGCTCGTGCTTGCCCACAACAAAACGCTGGCGGCACAGCTGTGCTCGGAGTTCCGCGAATTCTTCCCGCACAACGCCGTCGAATACTTTGTTTCCTATTACGAATACTATCAGCCGGAGGCGTACATCCCCGGCAAGGATATGTACATTGAAAAAGACTCGATGATCAATGATGAGATCGATATGCTGCGTCACTCGGCGACTTCTGCACTTCTGGAGCGGCGCGACGTCATCATCGTATCATCCGTGTCGTGCATTTACTCGCTCGGTGATCCGCAGGAGTATAAAAACCAGCTGCTCGGTGTCAGACCGGGTCTTCAGATGGAGCGAGATGAATTCATTGAACGGCTGATCCGCATCAGCTATGACCGCAATGACTTTTCGTTCACGCGAGACAAATTCCGTGTGCGCGGCGATACCGTTGACGTCTTTCCCGCATCGATGCACGACAAGGCTGTCCGTGTCGAGTTTTTCGGCGATGAGATTGACCGCGTATCGCTCATCAACGTCATCACAGGCGAGGTCACGGAAAACCTGACTTACTATCCGATCTACCCCGCAACGCACTATGCAACGTCTGATGAAATGCGCGAAAAAGCACTCGGCATGATCGAGGACGAAATGTTGGAGCGTGTGGAATTTTTCCGCGCACAGAATAAGCTCATCGAAGCACAGCGCATTGAGGAGCGGACACGGTATGATCTGGAAATGCTGCGTGAAATCGGTTTCTGCTCGGGTGTTGAAAACTATTCCCGCGTCATGAGCGGACGTGATCCCGGCTCGACTCCGTACACGCTGCTCGACTTCTTCCCCGACGATTTTCTGCTGTTCGTCGATGAATCGCACGTTACCCTGCCGCAGGTACGCGGTATGAGCGGCGGTGACCGTGCAAGAAAGACCAACCTCGTCGACTACGGCTTCCGTCTTCCCTCGGCGTTTGACAATCGCCCCTTGTACTTTGAGGAGTTCGAATCGAAGCTCAATCAGTCGATTTTCGTCAGCGCAACGCCGTCCGACTATGAGAAAACCCATTCCGCACAGCAGGTGGAACAGCTCATCCGTCCGACGGGACTGCTTGACCCCGAGGTTGAGGTACGTCCGATTGAGGGACAGATTGACGATCTGCTCGGCGAAATCCGTGTTCGCGCCGAAAACGGTGAGCGCGTGCTGATTACCACGCTGACCAAGAAAATGGCGGAGGACTTGACCGAATATTTGGAATCCAACCGTGTGCGGGTACGCTATATCCACCACAATGTCGAAACGATTGAGCGTACGGAGATCCTGCGCGATCTGCGTCTTGGTGTGTTTGACGTTCTCGTCGGCATCAATCTGCTCCGCGAGGGTATCGACCTGCCGGAGGTTTCGCTTGTCGCCGTGCTGGATGCCGACAAGGAAGGTCTGCTCCGCTCGGAAACATCACTTGTCCAGACCATCGGCCGTGCCGCACGAAACGCACAGGGCAAGGTCATCCTGTACGCCGATACGATGACAAAGTCGATGCGCTATGCAATTGACGAAACGAACCGCCGCCGCGCGATTCAGATGAAATATAATGAAGAAAACGGCATCACCCCGCAGACGATCATCAAGCCCGTCCGCGATGTCATCGAGCTTCGTGCCAAGGACGAAATCGCCGCGGCTTCCGGCAGAGGAAAGAAAGCCGGCAAGAAGAAGGATACCGTACCCGTATCGCAGGCTGAACGCGATGCACTCATCACCGAGCTGACCGCAGAAATGAAGCTCGCCGCCAAAAATCTCGAGTTCGAGCGTGCAGCATACCTGCGTGACCGTATCAACGAAATCAAGATGGCGTCATCGTAAACCTCCCTCACCGAGGGAGGTGGACCACCGAAGAATCCTTTGGGTTCTGCGGTGGTGGAAGGAGTTTTCAACCATTAAGTCATATCAATAAAGGAGCAGTTATGACATCAGATCTCATTACATGGCTGACCGGTGATGACAACCCGGCTGTACAATATCGCACCAATACCGAATTACTCGGAATAACTTCCGACCGTACTCCTGTCATAAATTGGCTAACTTCCAAGCAGCCCGCTGACTGGACAGAAACCCGCGGCATGTGGTTTTCCTACTATCTGAATGCATTTGCTGAATGCGGTCTTCATGCAGATGATGTTCCTACCGCAGCAATTAATCACGCATTTGCATTGACTGCTTCCGAAATACTTGATCCCAGCTGCGAAACCTTTCTGCGGCTGACCGCTCTTGCCAAACTCGGTATGTGCAAAGACGCAAGAATGACAGCCATACTGAAAAAACTTACAGAAATTGCTTTACCGGATGGTGGGCATGTCTGCACTCGCATCCGAAACAAATTGGAGCACACACCGAAAAGCTGTTATAAAGCCAATATTCATGCTCTATTTTTCCTCGCTGCGTGCAAAAAGCAGGGGGGCAATATCACCGATCATCAGCCAATCATCGATTATTTTTTGAATCGCCGCATCTTTTATCGCCATGATGCACCCGATACCTTGGTTCTGAATGCGCGTCCCGGATGGCGTCCCATTGATACATTTTATCCAAACGAAGTCATGCGTATCGGCGTTCAGAATATTGTTGAATCTTTTTCTGCGCTCGGATATGGAAATGACCCTCGTTTGGAAGAAGCATGGAAGTATTTATTTTCATTCCGTGATGCAGACGGAAAATACCATCTGGGCGGTACACTGACAAAATCGTATCTGCCGAAAACAAAAGAAAAAGAAGGAAAACCAAGCAAGTGGGTCACCTTTTATGCCCTGCTTGCCGAAAAGGAGAAATAACCATTGGCATCACAACATCTCACCGTCAAAGGTGTCCGCGTCAACAACTTAAAAAACATCGACTTAACCATCCCGCGCGACAAGCTCGTCATCTTCACGGGCATGTCGGGATCGGGCAAATCGTCGCTGGCGTTTGATACCATCTACCCCGAGGGTCACCGCCGCTTCGTCGAATCGCTGTCCTCCTATGCAAGAATGTTCTTAGGACAGCTGGACAAGCCGGAACTGGACTCCATCGAGGGGCTGTCCCCCGCCATTTCCATCGACCAGAAAACCACATCAAAAAACCCGCGTTCAACCGTCGGTACCGTCACGGAAATTTACGACTATCTGCGACTGCTGTATGCGCGTGTCGGTATTCCGCACTGCCCTGTCTGCGGCAAGGAGATCCGTCAGCAGACCGTCGACCAGATCCTTGACAAGATCTGCGAACTTCCTGCAAGAACAAAATTCATCGTTCTCGCCCCCGTCGTCCGCGGCAAAAAGGGCATGCACGAAAAGGTTTTTGAGGATGCAAAAAAGGCAGGCTATGTCCGTGTCCGTGTCGATGGATCGATGTACGAGCTGTCCGAGGAAATTTCCCTTGACAAAAACAAAAAACATACCGTAGAGATCGTCGTTGACCGTCTGATCATGAAGGATGATATCCGTGCACGTCTGTCCGACTCCGTGGAAGCGGCACTGCATCTGACCGACGGCAATCTGCTCATTTCCCTTCCCGAGCCGCCCGACGGTTATGAGGAAGAATTATCTTTCTCACAAAGCTACGCCTGTGAAGAGCATAATTTCTCCATCGGCGAGCTGGCTCCGCGCATGTTCTCGTTCAACAATCCGATGGGCGCGTGCGAGCACTGTGCCGGCATCGGCGAAATGCGCGTCATCAATCCCGACAAGGTCATCCCCGACCGCGATCTGTCTCTCGCTGACGGTGCAATCAATGTCAATGGCTTCAAGTCGCTGGAGGACAGCACCTGGTCGCGCCCGATTTTCGATGCGGTCGGTGCAAAATACGGTTTCACCTTGAAAACACCGATCAAGGACTACTCGGAATCGGCGCTCAATGCCCTGCTCTGGGGTACGGGTGCGGAAACCTATGACATCACACGTTCCTTTGACACCCGTGTTCAGCGCAAGGACATGAAATGGGAAGGTGTCATCGCCAAGGTCACCGAGCGCATGAACTGGGAAAAATCGGATTATTATGATCAGTTCGTCGACGACACACCGTGTCCGAAATGTAAGGGCAGGCGTTTGAATCCCGCCGTGCTTGCAGTCACCGTCGGCGGCAAAAATATCGATGATTTCTGCTGTCAGTCCGTTTTCGAAGCACTGTCTTTTGTCAATGACCTGCGCCTGACCGAAACGGAGTCGCAGATCGCCGCGGAAATTCTCAAGGAAATCCGCGCACGACTCGGCTTCCTTGTCAACGTCGGTCTTGACTATCTGACCCTTTCGCGCCGTGCGGGAACACTGTCCGGCGGTGAAGCACAGCGTATCCGACTGGCAACACAGATCGGCTCCTCGCTGATGGGTGTCCTTTATATTCTCGATGAACCGTCGATCGGTCTTCACCAGCGCGACAACCATAAGCTGATCGAGACCTTGCAGAATCTCCGCGACGTCGGCAACTCGGTCATCGTCGTTGAGCATGACGAGGAAACGATGCTGTCCTCGGACTACATCGTCGACATCGGTCCGGGTGCGGGCATTCACGGCGGTCAGATTGTCGCGGTCGGCACACCCGAGGAAATCATGGCAAATACCGCATCGATCACGGGTGATTATCTGTCCGGCAGAAAACGTATTGCTGTTCCCGAGGTGCGCCGTGCAGGCAACGGAAAGTTCCTGCGTGTTGTCGGCGCAAAAGAAAACAATCTCAAAAATGTCACGGTAGACTTCCCGCTCGGACTGTTTCTGTGCGTAACCGGCGTTTCGGGCTCCGGCAAATCGTCGCTGGTCAATGCGATTCTGCACCGCGCACTGGCAAAGGAACTGAACGGTGCTGTCACCTATCCCGGCAAGCATACCCGCATTGAAGGCATCGATGCGCTTGACAAAGTCATTTCCATTGACCAGAGTCCTATCGGACGTACCCCGCGTTCCAATCCCGCGACGTATACGGGTCTGTTCACCGAGATCCGCAATCTGTTTGCACAGACGGTCGAAGCAAAAAAGCGCGCATATTCCGCAGGCCGCTTCTCGTTCAACATCAAGGGCGGTCGATGCGAAGCGTGCGAGGGCGACGGCGTGAAATGCATCGAAATGCACTTCCTCCCCGACGTTTATGTCACCTGCGATGTCTGTAAGGGCAAACGCTACAACCGCGATACCCTCTCCTGCACCTACAAGGGCAAGAGCATTTCTGATGTGCTTGACATGTCGGTTGAGGAAGGTCTGTCGTTCTTTGCCAACATCCCGCGCATTGCAAACAAATTGCAGACATTGTACGATGTCGGTCTTGGCTATATCAAGATCGGACAGTCCTCGACCACGCTGTCGGGCGGTGAGGCACAGCGCGTCAAGCTGGCAACCGAGCTTTCCCGCCGCGCAACGGGACGCACGGTTTATATCCTCGACGAGCCGACAACCGGTCTTCACTCCGCAGACGTTGCCAAGCTCATCGACGTTCTGCAAAGACTGGTCGACACCGGCAACTCGGTCATCGTCATTGAGCACAACCTTGACATGATCAAAACGGCTGACCATATCATTGACCTCGGTCCCGAGGGCGGTGACGGCGGCGGAACGATTGTGGCTGTGGGTACGCCCGAGGAAATTGCCGCGAATCCCAACTCGTACACAGGACAGTATCTGCGCATGATGCTGGAACGCGATGCAATGCTGAAATCGGCGCAAAATGATGCCTGATCCCATTTCAAAAAGGAGGCTATGCCCCATGAAACATGTTCTTGTTCTGTTTTCCTTATGTATCGTTTTGTTATACTGCATGGTTTCCTGCGGTACCTTTCCGACAGGTACAAGCCCTGTAACCGATGATGCTGTAACGTCGGAATCGGTCACCGACCCGGCAGCGCATTCCTTCGATGCCGATGCTGCATACGCTGGAATCCTGTCGGAATGTTACCGACTTCTGACCGCACCCGCCGGCAACACGGAAAACCCCGACGAGCTGTTCGGCATCTATGAAGCAGCCAAGGTGCTCGGCGTCAAGGCAGCGGACACCATCGGTTATGTCTTCCGTGATCTCAATGAAGACACGATTCCCGAACTGCTCATCGGTACGTTTGATAAGGATGCCGAAGCATATACGAAAAACGAGATTTATGCGGCGTACACCTATGACGGACAGAAACCCGTTCTGCTGTTTGCCGGCTGGGCGCGCAATGCCTATGCGCTGACAGAAGACAACACGTTCTATCATCACGGTTCCGGCGGTGCGGCGTATTCGATTTTCGGCGAATATGCAGTATCAGAAACAGGGGATTTTCTCTGCACCAATGCGTACTTCACCTATCCCAAAGAACCCGATATGACCGAAATCGGATTTTACCGCAATACCAGCGGCATTATGGATCCCGCACAAGCAGAAGAATGGGCTGTCAGTGCCGACGAATTCTGGGCAGTCGACGAAGCACTTGCCGCAAAGACAATGGCTCTGTCCGCAGTCCCGTTTTCCGCTTATACCGCATCAGATGCCAATCCCGCATAACAACCGTATCTTTCATAACCGTCCTGCTGAAAAAGCCGGACGGTTATTTTCTGCAAAGATTTACAAAATATCCCTTGATTTTTGGGAAATGACCATGTTATAATAAATCATACAATACAACAAGGAGGCATGTTCTGTGAAAATCCGTCAATTTCTGTTGTCACATCGGAAAGCATTGATCGTTGTCGCTTTTTTGGTGATGTTCATCGGCACATCGGTTTACCAATCGATTTATGCAAATGACGATGGCATCCCGACGACGACAATATACTGGCCACTGGAAAATCCGCCCCTTTTAGACAGAGATGCCACATGGATTCTGCCGCACGATGGCGGTTATCTCGTCATTACCAGTCATGGAACGATTGCTGTCCATATCAACGCGGGTATGTCCCTGTCGTTTGTACACACCGCAGAGAAGCCGCAGACAAAATTCCATGCATGCTTTTCCAATGACCAAACCTATCGGATTCTGTGTACCGCGCAAACGGAGGAGTCATATACCTATTCCCTGCGCACTGTGTCATCTGACGGCGAAATTTTGTCTGAAACCGTCCTGCCCGAATCTTATTCTGCATATGTGGACTGCCGCATGAACGGAGACATGCTCGCGCTGGTGACAGAATCGCAGTTTCTTGTATTTTCCGTATCCAACACAGCACAGCTTTTATATGCACAGGACTACACAGGTACTTCACCGCAGGTCTGCATCACAGAGGACTCCGTTTTGTTCAGTATTTCCTCCGGGCAGGAAAGTCTGTTGTATGAATACAACACTCAAACCGCCGCTATAAATACCGCAGTTCTCTCTTATACACCGCTGTTTGCAATTTCCGCAGCACCGGACGGAACTGATTCCAAATATCTGATCGGCTGCGGCGTTGATCTACTCGGAATCGATGCGCAGTTTTCCGTGATTGAACGGTTTCTTGATCTGCGGGAATCATGGGAGCGCAGTACCGTCAACAGTACCGTTAAACAAACCCTCTCACAGGACAACATTGCCGCCATTCATACCGACGGAACCGCCCTGTACATCACCGACACACGCGGACAAGTCTTCAAATTCGATGTATTCTGGGGTGATCTGATGCAGACATCATAATGTCAATACATAATTTTCCTACAACAAGGAGTACCCCATGACCAAATCTCACCTCCCCCGTCTGACTGCATTTCTGCTGTCACTTCTGCTTATGCTGACCGCTGTGATGACACCGCTGTCGGCTGACGATACCGCCGCACCTGTCTTTGCCGATGTCAAGGAATCCGACTGGTTCTATTCGGGCGTTTACGGTATTGTCAAAACAGGACTGATGATCGGCACCTCCGATACGACCTTTTCTCCGACCGCATACATCACAACAGCAGAATGTATCACCCTGCTTGCCCGTGTCCATGCGCATCTGACCGACAGCACTGCGGTCCTTGCCGGCGCCCCGGAAACCAATCCATGGTATCAGAAATACATCAATTATTGCAACGCGCACAGTCTGCTCGGTGCCGATATTCAGATGATGATCACCGACTTCATTTCCATGCCGATGTCTCGTGCACAGCTTCTCGGGCTGTTTTCCGCACTGCCTGACAAGGTTTGGAAGGAAATCAACCCTGTGGACGCAGGCGCAATTCCCGATGTCCCTGTCGGTGCGGCATATGAGACAGCGATCTACCGCGCATATCGGTGCGGCATCACCGTCGGCATTGACGCAAACGGCACGTTCAATCCCGATCAGCCGATTTCCCGCGCCGAGGTTGCCGCACTTGTCACCCGCATTGTCGATCCGACTGTCCGCCAGTCCGTCACGCTGATCACGCCGAAAATAAAGCTATACGCCGCAGACGGTACCACCGTCGCTGTCACACGCGAAGAAAAGGACGCTTATATCGCGCTCGGCTGGCGTGATACCGCATATCCTGCCAAGTTTGATGCGGAATATGCGCTCAATGAAATGCCGCTGACCCCGACAATGACAGGCTACACCACACTGGATAACATGATCGATGCGCTGTTTGCAAAGATTCTGACCGACGACATGACGACCTATGAAAAGGTGTCCGCCGTTTACGACTATCTTGTCAGAACATCGACCTACGGACGTTCTCCTGTTTCAGGCAAATACCGTCCGATCTATAAAAAGAGTCCGTATGCCGATCCCGCACCCGGTCTGAAAACGCCGCTGCGTTCCAAGCTCTCCGGCTATTCCGGCTACGATTACTTCTATATCGCGCTCAACGACCATGAACTGGAATCGTACACCATCATGTACGCAAGTGAAATGCTCGACGGCAAAACCGGCTGGTGCGATCACTTCTCCTCGGCATTTGCCGTCATGATGCGCAGAATCGGACTTCCGGCAATCCCCTTGTACGTCGATTCGCTTGCCGGAAACACTTACGCGCCGCATATGACCTCGATGATCACCGTCGGCGGTGTGGATTGCTACTTTGACCCGCAGATCGAAGCCGTCCTTGTTGGCAAAACCGGCAAAAACGAGCATAAGCGCTTCTGCCGTCCGATGGCGGAAATGACTGCGGAATATCACGTCATGGGCGATGATATTGCCATCAACAAGGCGTTGTTCGGCACGTTTGTGTATGATGCGGCGAAGATGGAGAAGATTTTGAAAGACGAAGGGAACTAACAACATGAAAGCCAATCATCCGCTTGCAGATTACCCTGCAATCCGCCGCAAAATCACACTTCGTTCTATGAGAATTCTCCTTCTTTCTGCCCTTTGGATTGGTGTTGTCACATTCGTTGAGATTCGATTTCTGTACAACTATTTTGTCAATCACAGCGTCCCTCCGATTGCGGCTGCTGTCATTTGGCTTGTACTTTATCTGATCGGTGTTTGGAAAATCGGATTCTTTCCATGGCTGTTTGATCTTCCGTGGGAAGGCACGTTGATCCGGGTGAAATATCACAGTCCCGGTGCGCTCCCCACGTCTACCGCTAATGATGAAACCAACGAAATTCTGACAGTCCGAACGGCAGGAGGCAGAACTTTTCGCCGCTGTATTCCCCGCAATCCACAGCTCGATGCGGTCATCTACAAAGAAGGCGATCTCGTCCGCTATTTCCGCGGAACAAAATATCCGATGATTCTCAAACGGGATGGAGCACCTGCACCGCGCATCTGTGTTTTCTGCTCCGATGTCCAACCATATCCCGACCGCACACACTGTGACTTCTGCGGAATGCCTGTCATTGAAAACCGCCAAAACCATATATAACAAAATACCGCATGGAACGTATCACGCGCTCCATGCGGTTCTCTTATCTTCTGTTATTACGGATTCAACGCCACGGCATACAGCCATTGACACTTGACATCCTCGGGATTGATCGGTGCAAAACACAGCTCTGCCTTGCCGCCGTTGTCGCGCACGGTAATCGGTGCATCGGGACAGGACAGCAGCTTTGCCGTCAGAGTCGGTGTATACGGAACCTCATCCAGCGTGACACAGCCAAACGGGAAACGTGTCAGAATCGCGTAGACCGTATCGCCCTTCTTTGTGTAGAAAATATCCTTCTGCACATGCTTTGTGTAAATTTCCGTGCCGTAGATGGCATCGCCGTTGACCGACAGCCAGTCGCCCATCTGCAGAAGCCGTTCTTCCATGATGACGGGAATTGTACCGTCTGCATTCGGACCGATGTTGAGCAGGAAGTTGCCGCCCTTGGAAACCAACTCACAAAGCGTGGTGAGCAGTTCCTTTGCACTCATATAGTCCTCGGTCGTCTCAATGCGGTTGACACCGAACGATTTGCCGATACCGCGACATTCCTCAAACGGTCGGTCAAGCACGACATCCTCAATACGCCGTCCGCCTTCAATTTCTCCGTACTCGGTCGTGAAGTTGCCGCCGAGCCGTCCGCGTGTTCCCTTGCCCCAACGGTCATTGGGAACGATCGTATCGCGCACGGGAGAATCGTTGTACAGCCACTGTAAGAATTCCGTCGAGTGCCACGTTTCCGCCGTCTGCTCCCATTCGCCGTCCGTGAACAGTGTCCACGGCTCATAGCGGCAGATCAGCTCTTTCAGCATCGGATGCAGATGCTGAAGCGCATACACTTCGGGGTTTTCCAGATACAACGGATGGAACCATTCATAGACGGAATGATAAACACCGAACTTCACGCCCGTGCCTTCCATCGCCTGACGCAGTTCCATACAGAAATCCCTGTGCGGTCCGACATCCCATGAATTCCAGTTCCATGCATACTTCGACGGATACAGACAGAAGCCGTCGTGATGCTTGGAAACGAGGTTGATGTACTTCGCACCGGCACGCTGAAACAGTTTTGCCCATGCATCCGCATCGAACAGCTCTGCCTTGAAGCCGGAGACAAAATCCTCATACTTGAAGTTCGGACCGTAGGTACGGTCATGGAACAGGCGCGCGGGATGTGCGGAATCCTCAAGCTGCTTCATATACCACTCTGCATACTGTCCGCGTGCGGTATAGCCGGGCACGGAATACAGACCCCAGTGGATGAAAATGCCGAACTTCGCGTCACCAAACCAGCGCGGAACCGCTCTTGTGTTCAGGGATTCCCAGTTATTTTCGTATTTCACAGGCAATCCTCCCCAACAGCATCAATGCATAAACTTTTTCAGATAATTTGCCGAGAACGCCGCAGAATCCATCGCATCGCCCGGCCAGATGTCCTGCTCGACGCAGAAGTGCTTGACACCGCATGCTTCTGCCAGCGGGATGATGCCGTCAAAGTTGATGTTGCCGTTGCCGCATTCGGTGATGAACGGACCGTTTTCGTTGACGCCCATGTCCTTGAGATGCAGAATGTCAATGCGTCCCGCAAGACGTTCGATCCACGCGCGAACATCACCGCCGCCGTGCTGTACCCAATACGTGTCCAGTACAAACGAAACGGTTTCGGGGTCAAGACGTTCTGCCATGATGTCCATCGCGGTCTTGCCGTCATTGCCCCAGCGGCGGAACTCGAAGGAATGGTTGTGGTAGGTAAACTTCATGCCGTAGGGCTTCAGACGTGCACCGAGCGCATTTGCCTGCTCGCAGAAGGTGTAGATTTCTTCCTCGGAGTGGAAATAGTACGCACCGATACCGACATTGGTCGTTCCAAGTGCACGGTGATTTTCGACAACCGCTTCCACCGGTGCGTCATTGACCTGATTCCAGCCCTCGTGTGTACCGATGATGGCAATGCCTTCTTCCCGTGCGATCTGTCCGAACTGCTCATAGGAAATCGGACATCCTGCGGTCTGTGCTTCATCGTAACCCATTGCCTTGATGCGGCGGAAGGTTTCACGGATGTTTTCTGCGGTGTCCATCGTATTGCGGACAGTGTATAACTGCAGTCCAAGTTTCTTCATGTATTTTTCTCCTTATCAACGATTCGGGCGGTTTGCGTCGATCTTTGCGATCAGCACACGTCCGAGTTTTTCCATATATGACAGCGCCGCGGGAAGTGCCGCACGATCGATGCGGGCGAGGAAGTTGTCGGCTTCGTAAGTAAATTCGCCCTGATAATCGATCTCACCGAGTGCCTTTATGATCTTATCCCAGTTCATGGTACAGCCAAACGTGTACGGAATCACATGGGGGTCATGCTTGTAGTCGTTGTCATGGACATGCAAAGCGCCCAGACGCTTGCCGCCAAGTGCACGGATGGCATCGTCAGGTTCTTCGCCGACCAGACCGCAGTGACCGAGATCAAGACAAACGGTAAAAGCATCGGGGTTTCCGAGCGTGTCGTAATAATCGGCAAGGTCAGCACCG
>JAZTZC010000284.1:0-8887 GCA_045637265.1 Eubacteriales bacterium
GTATGACGGCATGGAAGGTCTGGTTGTCCGTCAGGGTGACGTCGGACGTTTCCTCTGGATCTGGGAGGCGGTTCACGTCCTCAAGTGTCTGGCGCTCGTCGGTCTGACCGAATATGGCGATATCTACAACACCTACTGCTCCTGGATGACCATGGAGGGTGAAAAGCGTGGCAAGCTCAACTACCGCTATGTCGGCTGGGACAACGCCGAGGGCGCGCTTCTGCTGGGTCTTTCCGAGCACCTCAAGATCGTTGACGACCGCGAGCAGTATCTGCACTACCGTCCGTACATGCTTGCGCTGCTTGACTACATCGACGCCCGCCGCAACTCCGATCCCGACGGCAAGTACCCAGGAATCTATCCCGCAGGTCAGGCATCCGACTGGGGTGAAATCGGCTACCATTGGACCTTCACCGACGCATTCGTTCTGCGTTCCATCAAGTCCTATGTTCAGGTCTGCGAAAAGTACAACGCAGAGGAAACCGCGCGTGTCCGTGCCATCGATGAAGATTATTCCGCACGTCTTGCCAAGCTCGTCTCCGATCTGTACGCAGGTCACGAAAACGACGAAGAATTCATCCTGCCGCACATCGCAGGTCTTGACTTTGAGGACAGCTGGAACCACTGCTTCTATACCGACGGTGCGCCGTTCCTCAACCTCGTCGGCATCGCTATGGATCCCTGCTCCCGTATGTTCGAGCAGATGGAAGCCTTCTACCGCAAGAACGGTCTGTTTGAGCACAACCTCGCAGGTCGTATCACCAACGCGACCGACTTCGGTGTTTATGCATACGGCGACTGCTATTACACCGGTATCGCCGAGATCTGCTGGATCTATCCGTGGATGAAGCGCGGCGAATGGGACAAGGCAGATGCGATGACCGATGCAATGCTGCGCTACAACGTCACCACCGAGTACATCGTTTCCGAGCGTTACTGCTCCATCGACCCGTGGTACGTCCCGTGGCAGCCCAACGGCTCCGGCTCCGGACGTCTGTGCATGTTCTTACTTGACTACTTCGACAACAAAGCGAAAGCGTAAAAAATCATCACAGGGTGGCGAAAATACGTCACCCTGTGTTTTCCAAAGGTGAATATATATGGTCTACCGAATCAACAACTTACCGCCGCCGCAATACAATCCAGTTACCCAAACCTCATATGACAGCACATGGACATTTCTGCACGTATCCGATGATACGAACTATCAGATGATCGTCGGTGAGCAAGGGCTGTCTGTTTACGGTGTCAAACTGTCCAAGCACTATCCGCAATGGGAATTTGCCGTCGGAGACTTTCTGTCCTTTCATCAGAACAAACAGATTTTGCTCTGTATCTCCGATGACGATCTTGCGTATGTAAAACAGACATATGAGGGGCATACATACAACGATGCTTATCTGCGTGACTACGAGTGCAGCGTGCTTGTCCACAGTACAACAGCAGCCGCGGCACAGAACATCCTTGCAGACGGCGCACTGAAATGCTGGAACCGTCTGCATAGAGAAGGAAGCATAACAGAATCCGCGCCCATCGGACAGCTGCTCGGCGATCCTCCGGAATTTTCTGATTATATTATGTTCTCACACGGCGGTCTCTCCGGTGAGATTGTAACAGCATCAAAAGAAGTTGGTCATCTTGAAATGAATCCGGACAAACCGTATACACCAGGGATGCGACTCTATTTTGATGCCGCCGCCATCGCAAGGGATGGACGTCTTCTGCGTGACGGTATGCACAGCAAAGTCTACGACATTCTGCCGCTGAAGCCTTACCTGCTATATTATGCAACATGGGATAGATGCAAATCGGACTTCGAAATTCCAACTCCGCGTAATTTCACCGATGCCGCGAATCACGCCTTTTCAGAACAATTCGGTGATCGGTATTGCCTCAAACAACCATAACATATTTAAGAAAGGACAAACAACCATGCTCTATTTTGAAAGCGACTATACCGAGGGCGCACATCCTGCCGTACTGGCGCGTCTGTGCGAAACCAATATGGAACACGTCTCCGGCTACGGAGAAGACAAATTCTGCGATGCCGCAAAAGAAAAAATTCGTGCGGCATGCAAAACGCCCGATGCCGATATTTTCTTTCTTGTCGGCGGCACACAGACCAACCGCACGGTGATTGCAGGACTACTGTCCCCGTATGAGGGTGTCATCGCCGCACAGACAGGTCATATCGCCGCGCACGAAGCCGGTGCAATCGAAAACTCCGGTCACAAGGTGCTGTGTCTGCCGCAGACACTCGGCAAGATTTCCGCACATGATCTGCGCACATATCTTGAAACCTTTTATGCCGACGAATCCCACGACCATATGGTACAGCCGGGTATGGTCTATATCTCCTATCCGACCGAATACGGCACGCTGTATTCAAAGGACGAGCTGTGTGCCATTCATGCGGTATGTAAGCAATACAAACTCCCGCTGTTTATCGACGGCGCGCGCCTCGGCTATGGTCTTGCATCCGTAGCGTCCGACATGACGCTGCCCGACATTGCTGCAAACTGCGATGCGTTCTACATTGGCGGTACCAAGGTCGGTGCCCTCTGCGGTGAAGCTGTGGTATTCCCGGGCGGCAATGCACCGAAGCATTTCTTCACGACAGTCAAACAGAACGGTGCACTTCTCGCCAAGGGCAGACTGCTCGGCGTGCAGTTTGACGCGCTGTTTACTGACGGCTTATATGACAAAATCAGCCGTCATGCCATTGCCTGTGCTGATCGACTGAAAGCACTGCTGACCGAAAAAGGATATTCCCTGTTCCTCGATACACCGACCAATCAGATTTTTGTCGTACTGCCCAATAATCAGATGAAATCCCTTGGAGAGCACGTTAAATTCTGCTTCTGGGAAAAATACGATGACAGTCATACCGTTGTCCGCTTTGCAACGAGCTGGGCAACCGATCCTGCCGACATTGACGCGCTGGCAGATATCCTATAAATGTGAAAATGTTCCGGACATAAAGTCATGTCCGGGATCGTTTTTTGTTTTATCTGTTTCCGAGCTCATCAAGATACTGCATGGCGGCGGCGGGATCGTTGGAGGTAAACAGCACCGCACCCAGCTTGACGCAGGAATCAAAGTGTTCCTTTGTCTTAACACCGGCACCTGCCCACGGTTCAATTCCGTGTTCCTTCAAATAGTTGTAGCAATCCGCATTGCCGTCATCGAAAATGCACGCACAGTACAGATATTCATCGGGATTGCGTTTGACATTGGACATGATGGAATACGGATAAAAACCGTGCAGCAGATATTTGCCGCCCGAAATTTCATCGGTGTATTCGAGTACATACGCATCAAAGGAATTGATGATCGTGCGATCAGCAAAATCGTATTTTTCGACCAGTGCAAGTGTCTGCTCGACACAGAGACGACAGCGGTCTTCGTTGCCCGGCGTAAAATATTCTTTGATTTCAAGATTGACCATCATATCATGCTCTTTGCACAGGGCGAGAAATTCATCGAGTGTCGGCACTTCGGAAAACGCACCGTTTTTATTGCAGTTCAGTGTGCAAAGCTCGGCATAGGTATAGTCGGCAATCAGTCCCGTGCCGTCTGTCGTGCGGTCGACGGTGTGGTCGTGCATCAGAATGAGAATGTTATCCTTTGTCATATGGATGTCCGTTTCGATCATGTCGCATCCTGCATCGATGGCTGCGGCAAAGGCTTCGCGGGTGTTTTCGGCAGCGCTTGCCTGGTCGCCGCGGTGTGCCGCAACGCTGACGGGATGACGGTATGGCAGTTTTTTCATGGCGGTTTCTCCTTTGCAGTTATGATTTCACTTTGATTATATCACGTGCATAACTTTTTGTAAAGTCGTTTTGCAAAAGTTCTTGCCATTTTTGAAAAAGCGTGGTATAATGTGACCGTATCTTGTGACTTAAAGGAGCAAACATCATGGAACAAGCAAAATCCTATGCCAGATTGAAAATGGCATGCTACACGACCAATGCCTCGATGTCGGTTGTTGCAAGCCTGTCTCCCGTTCTGTTTCTGACCTTTCATAACCTCTACGGTATTTCCTATTCCCTGCTTGGCACGCTGGTTCTGATCAATTTCGTCACCCAGCTGTCCATCGACCTGATTTTTTCGTTCTTCTCCCATCGCTTCAATATTCCCCTTGCCGTCAAGATGACACCTGCATTGACAGTCATCGGTCTGCTCGTCTACGCGCTCTTTCCGTTTGTATTTCCGAACACGGTCTATCTCGGACTTGTCCTCGGTACGATCATTTTCTCCTGCGCCGGTGGTCTTGCCGAGGTTCTGATCAGCCCGGTCATCGCCGCGATCCCGGCAAAAGATCCCGACCGCGAAATGAGCCGTCTGCACTCGATCTACGCATGGGGCGTTGTCGGTGTCATTCTGTTCGCAACGCTGTTTCTGCTCGTCTTCGGCGGTGAGCGCTGGCAGTATCTTGCACTGCTCTTTGCGTTGATTCCGTTTTCCTCCTGCATTCTGTTTGCAACGGTCAAAATTCCGCCGATGGAAACGCAGGAAAAGATCTCGGGTGTGCTGAAATACTTCAAAAACAAAGCACTCTGGCTGTGCATTGCGGCGATCTTCTTTGGCGGGGCCTCGGAATGCACAATGGCACAGTGGGCATCGGGGTATCTGGAGCAGGCGATCGGCATTCCCAAGGTCTGGGGTGACATCTTCGGCACAGCCATGTTCTCGGTCGCGCTCGGCATGGGACGTACGCTCTACGCAAAATACGGCACGCAGATCGGACGTGTGCTGCTGCTCGGCGGCATCGGTGCCTTTGTCTGCTACCTGACGGCGGCGCTCGTCGGCATTCCGATCATCGGTCTGATCGCATGCGCCTTCACAGGCTTCTGCGTTTCGATGCTCTGGCCGGGTTCGCTGATTGTCGCATCCGACCGTATTCCCGACACGGGCGTGTTCATCTACGCCATGATGGCGGCAGGCGGCGACCTCGGTGCTTCCATCGGTCCGCAGCTGATCGGTGTCATCACGGACGCTGCCATTGCTTCCCCGACACTCTCTGCCATGGCGGCTGATCTGTCCCTGGCACCAGAACAGTTCGGCATGAAGCTCGGCATGCTCGTCGGTGCGCTCTTCCCGCTCTGCGCGATTCCCGTGTATTTTCATATTTACAGAACCGCAAAGAAAAAAGAAAGCTGATATATAAAGATAAGATCCGAAGACGTTTATGCATCTTCGGATCTTGTTTTTTGTTGGAGAGATCTTGAAACGGAACAGTCGAGGACGCCTGTCCCTACCAATCCAAGAGAAACATCAATGTTTACCATAAACCATCATCGAGGCTTTTTGCCGACAGCATTGCAGTGTTGCTTCTCACATTTCGCCGCAGGTGAAATATTTCATCCGACAACGTCGGATTTCATCGCAAAGCGATTTCATATGTTCTGCCGGTGCGGAACATATTTCACTGCTGTCAACGACCGAGTTGACAGCACTTATCCTTGTGCGTCCTCATACGCGGTGATCAGCTTGGTGAACAGCTTTTCGAGTGCTTTGCGCTTCTTTTCGTAGTTGGTAACATATGCCGCACTCTTCTGGTCAAACAGCTCACGGAATACCTCGTGGTAGTTGTTGAGCTGACCTGCAAAGGCATACGGGAAGCTCGTTGTGATGGAGTCATGCAGCAGGTCAATCATCTGGGAGGACGATTCGTCTCTTGCATACTTGACCTTCATCGCGGATTCAAAGTAGGTCACCATGGTGGTGTTGTGGCTCATCGAGCAAAGTGCTTCGAGAACAGTGCAAACCTTCTCGGGCTCGGGACAAGTTGTAGGAATACCGCCGAGCAGTGCCGTGTCGTGGGAAACGGTGCGGTACTCATCAACAGACTCGTCGACCTTGGGAATCGGCAGAATACCGTAGTCGTCCTTCATATCGCGCAGATCCTTGACCGCTGCGAGATAGTCATTGAGGAACAGAAGCTTCTGATCGGCAAACGCCTTGCGCTGGTTCTGGTAGTATTCGGCTTCCGAGACACCGCCCGTATTGAAGTCATAGGTCTTGCCGGGCTCGAGGTAGTTTGCAACGATCTTCTCCATCGTCGTCGTAATCAGCGGGTCTTCCAGATTCATGACCGGATAACCATCCTCGCCGCGCACCATGTAATCGACACCGGCACCAAAGCACTGTGCATCCATAAAGTTGCGCGACATATTCATTGCGAAGACGTCGCCGTCCTCCAGTTTGCCGTTACCGTCGATGTCCTGCGAGAAGTCCTTTACATACGTACCGAGCGCATCGATGGTCCACTTGCCGTCAAGTGCGAGCTGATACAGTTCATTGGGATCCTCATAATGGGACAGATACATCGCCTTGTTGAAGAAGATCGCGGATGCGACTTCAACGACATCAAGGAAGTAGTCACCGGCGAACAGATAGCGGGAATCGCTGTGCAGCTGCAGTTCCTCCATATAGTCGTCCCACCAATACTCCTTGGTAAAATCGTTGACGCCTGCATCAAAGATATTGTAGAACATGTTTTCAGAGGCGATCTTCAGAAGACCGTACTGCTGGTCAATGACCAGATCATAAACATCGTCTCCCGCCATGATGACCTTCTTCAGGTCGGGCTGGACGTTGTCCCACGTCAGGTCAACAATTTCATAGGTGAATTCGACATTCAGACGTTCCTCCACGCGGCGGTTGCGTTCCAAAATCGCATCGTGCACCACGTCGCCATCCGCTTCGTCGGGACCCTTCATGAACAGCTCCGAATCGTACTGCGTCTGGTCAAACGTATTGATACGCATACGAATCTGCTTGCCCGCGTAATCGGTTCCCTCGGGAATCGCATCGAGAATGGTTGCATACGGGTCCACTTCCACGACCGCTTCTGTCACAGCGACTGTATCCGCTTCGGTGACAACAGGCTGGTTTTCGCTTTGTGCGTCGCCGCAGGAAGCAATACAGGATGCGCCGAGGAGCAGCAGTGCCAGCAGAGCTGCGGTATTTCGTGTTTTCTTTGCTTGTTTCATGGTGTTGTTCCTTTCATGAAAAAGAATTTCGAACATATTTTGTGAATACATTGTACCATAAATCGTGTGGATTTACAAGGGATTCAACAATATTTACGAATATATTTTTCAAATACCGACGTATCATTTTCAATCTGCACAAATATAGTCTGCCGCAGTACCAATTGTAAACAAAAAATGAATTTCTTGTCAAAGGTATTGATTTCACGGTCATTTGATGTTATAATGATAACGTAATCCAGTCAAAGGAACGCATACGCGTCCGCTCATACAAATTTCTCAAACCCAAGAAAGGAACCATCATGAAAAAGCACACAGGCACCGTCATTTTAGCCGCGATCATCATTGTCATCGCGGTTGTCACCGTTCTCTCCACCTTTACCGTTGTCCCTTCCGGCTATGTCGGTGTCAAGGTCACAATGGGTCAGGTCGCCGATGATGTTCTGAGTCCCGGCATGTATCTGCACATCCCCTTCGTCGAATCGATCACCAAAGTCATGACCAAGCAGGTCGACCAGCTCTACTCCGACACCGTTTGGGGTGAATCGTCCGAGCAGACCGCGCTCTACATGTCCAACATTACCGTTACCTATAAGCTCAATCCCTCGATGGCGGCATACGTCGTCAAAAACGTCGCAAACTATGACGAGGACCTCGTCAACGTCACACTCGTATCCTCCGCGCTGAAGGCTGCTGCGCGTACGCTGGAAACCATTCAGGTTACCAACCGCTCCTACATCGAGACCGCGGCAGTTGAAAGTCTGCAGAACGCCGTCAACACCAAGTACGGCTCCGATGTTGTGACCGTGCTCAACGTCAACATCAACGACATGGACTTTGAAGAATCCTATCAGAATGCGATTGCCGAGCGTCAACTTGCCGAGCAGGCATACCAGCGTCAGGCAATCGAGAACAAGACGGCACTGGAAAAGGCAGAGGCCGACAAGCAGGTCGCCATTACCAATGCAGAAGCCAAGGCAGAAGCTGACCGCATTGCGGCTGAAGCTCAGGCGGAAATTGTACGCATTCAGGCAGAGGCGCAAGCAGAAGCAAACAAGAAGCTCTCCGATTCTCTGACCGATCAGCTCGTCGAATACAGCAAGATCGAAGCATGGGACGGCAAGCTTCCCATCGTACAGGGCTCTGACAATGCGTTTGTCGATGTCTCGTCGCTGATTGGACAGTAAGATTTCTGACGGATGACGGATGACGGATGACGGATAAGGCGATGCTGTCAATTTAAGCATAGGCTGCCGCAAATTACACTGTAGGGGGGTGCCTTGGTGCCGCCGCAACGCAGCAATTTTGATGGCGTAAATGTTAGAAAATATAATTCCCACGTTTTTGTCAAAAAGTTGGTATATTGTGTGTGAAGCACGGCGGGAGCAAGCCACCGCCCTACAGTCATAGAGACACATCTGCAAAAACCAAAATCACGATCAAATTGTCAAACCACCACCTAATATTGATTTCAGAAAGGATCCCATCATGAAAAGCATCAAGCCCGGGCGCGGTCCGTCGATGAAAGCCGGTATTGTCGGGATTGCCGCAGCAATTTTCGGCGTGATCTGGACGTGCGCCGCGGTTTCCATGGGTGCCGGTCCTCTGTTTGCCATGTTCGGTATCGTCTTTGTCGCAATCGCAATCTTCGACGTGGTGTACAACTTCAAAAACGCCACAGGCGAGAACCGTTATTCGGTGTATGACATCACAGAGGAAGGCGAGGAAACAGACCCTCTCAACGAGCGCTTCGGCGCAAAATCTACCACCGATGATGACAATGCACAGCAAAGAAACGGTAAAAAAAGCAAATTCTGCCCTTACTGCGGCACGGAACTGGAAACGGATTTCGTCTACTGCAGCGCCTGCGGCAAAAAAATTCCCTGATT
>JAZTZC010000285.1:0-2543 GCA_045637265.1 Eubacteriales bacterium
CAGCGTTGCGGCAGTACCGGGATGTGATATCAAGGGTCCGACCGCGGCACTCAAATCGATGATGTGCTACAACCAGACCGAAGCCTGCTCCGGCTTTGTCACGCAGATGAAGTTTGACAAAAAGCTCTTTGCATCGGACAAGGGTATCGAGACCTTTATCATGATGGCGAAGACGTATTTTGCTAACGGCGGGCAGCAGCTGTCGATCAACGTCCTCGACCGCGCAACGCTGCTTGCCGCACAGAAGAACCCCGAGCAGTACAAAAATCTGATCGTCCGCGTCGGCGGTTACAGTGACTATTTCTGCAATATTTCCAAGGACCTGCAGCAGAATGTCATTGATCGGTCGGAATTTGCGTTCTAAATAAACCGAAAACTCTGTATCTGAAAATGATAAGGTCAATGGAATGATCGTCCGTACTTTGAACAGGTTTCTGTTCAGAACAACGGAGATCATGCCATTGACCTTTTGGATTCTATATGAGAGGATGGATCTGTCTTGCTCTCAATTGAACTCGTTATACAATTTCAATCTGAACCGCTCTCATCGCCTGCAGGGCAGTCGTATGGCTTTCGTTTGTCACACCCGCACAGCAGGATGCATCCACGGAGATCGGTACTTCCGGGAAGGATGCTTTCAGGATCATGGCGTTCGATATCACGCAGATATCCGTGCACAGACCGCACAGTTCTATACCGTCCACAGTTTCACCGAATTCTGTGATGATATCGGGAAGTCTCACGCAGCCAAATGTCGGTTTATCGACATAGGAAATGGTTTTCGCTTCAAGCGTTTCTGTGAGATGTCGGATTTCATCGCAAATCTGCCAGCCGTCGCTGTCCTTGATACAATGCGGCACAGGAAGCTTTCTGCCTTCCTGCGTTTCCATGTAATCATCAAAATGTGTATCGCGCGTGAAGATGATTCTGCCGTCAAATTGCTTGATCTTTTCGATGACATTCGGAACGATCGCGGCTGCGTGATTGCTTCCGAGGCTTCCCGTGATAAAATCCACCTGCATATCAACAACAATTAAGAATTTCATTTTTTTCCTCCGTTTATCAGACGTTTTACTGTTGATCGATTTTGGGCTTTCGGTATCGGAATCCCGAAAATCGATGATCGGTTACTCGGCAATGCGGCAAAAAGCCTGCAGATCGTCAAATCCACCGTGGGGATACTTGCTGATATCCGCATTGTTCCGATTGATCAGGCAATCGGTGAGCAAAAACACGTTCATGCCGAGCTCGGATGCAATCATATCTTCTGCCGCATCATTTCCAACCATCAGACATTCCTCGGCAGAAGCATCCAATGCCTGCAGGATATCCTTGTAATAATCGGGATTTGGCTTGCAGTGTCTGGAGGTTTCGTAGGTGGTGATCATTGCAAAGTCAGAAGCATCCAGTCCTGCCCACTGAATCCGACTTTCGGTCGCAATGCGCGGAAACAGCGGATTTGTCGCAAGAACGATTTGTACCCCTTGTTGTTTGAGGGATTTCACAATCTCATTTGCGCGTGGAGTGAAGCCGCAGACATCCTTGATTTTCTGAAAATCCGTTCTGTAAAATTCATCAAAGATATGAGTGTCTCCAAGGACCTTATCACCGAACACGGAACAGAGGACCTTCCAGAATACTGTTTCGTTGGTGTGTTCTCCAGTGTTTTTTACCATAGCGGCTGTTCCTGCCATAATCGCGTCTGCCATCGTTTTGGGGTCATATCCTGCGGGTACGGCGGTTTTTACAAGACCGCCGATGTATGCCTTTGCAAAAATGTCCTGATCCATCGGAAGCAGGGTACCGTCAAGATCAAATAATACTGTTTTGATTGCCATTGTTGTAAGTATTCCTTTCTGTAAGCATCATCAATACGATTCATATCCAAGTTTTGCAAACAATGCCGACGCAATCTCGAAAATTTGTCCAATCGGAACCTTCATCCCGTCGCACAGCCTTACGATTCGCTCATATTCATCAATTTCCTTGACTTGCCCGGTGACGCTTCGATATGCGCCGCCGGATTTCTTTTTATCCGGTTCAAAATAGGTGATTTTGACCTTGGGATGATCCCCGATATGCTCGGCGATGATCTGCAGTTTGCCGTCGAGCATCGCTTTTGCATTCTCATCAAGCACGATCATGTCGTCGGTCAGACGCGCGGTTTCGTCCACTGCCGCTCCATAGCCGGTCAATGCTGCAAACGGTGCAAACTGCGCGGCGCGGGCAGAAACAGACATACGCGGTCTTGTCGGTGAGGTATGATGCGGCAAGCAAATGATGTCCGCATATTTGGTTTCGGATTCTGTCATGTCGTATCTCCTCCTCTCAATTTTTATGCCTTATGCCCGCCGATCTGCGCATTGCGGTCGCGCGCGGTGGCATCTTCTTCCAGATTCATCCCTTTGAGAATGATATTCTTTCCGTACCGTTTCTTTAGCTCCAGTACCGCCTCCTGCATGTGCCGTTCTTTTTCCAGTGCCGTTTTTTCCTCTGCCTGCCGCCGTTCCAGTTCCTCATAATCAGTGAAAAGGTCAAGCTGC
>JAZTZC010000286.1:0-12393 GCA_045637265.1 Eubacteriales bacterium
TGCCCAACTTTCCGCCGTAGTCAAGGGAAGGCACAAGCAGTCCCAGCACTGCCGCTGCCAGCATGCCACCTGTGGCAAACGACAGCACGATATCGGGAAACCGATGGGATATATTTTTGAATAAAAAACCGATCACGGCACCGATCAGCGTTGCGCCGCCGACACCGAGTGCGGTTAATAAGACCATTTCCATACACAATTTCTTTTTCGCGCAGCGAAAAAATCCTTTCTTGGGGAATTGTGGCTGAAAGCCGCAAAACCCGTGTGAAACTTGTTTCACACTTCCCCCTTTTTGGTTCCGTTATGATTATATCATAGAAAACGGATTTTGAAAAGGGGGTTTTGTTATTTTTGCGGTGAGATAAATTATGATTCGACCGTATAACTGCCGTCGGATTGCGGCGTCAGCGTAATAATTGTGACGTGGTGATCCTCATCTTTTGTATTGGTGAAAAATCTGACTTTTACGATCTTGTTTTGATCATGTTGTAGTTCCCATTCGCTTTTTTGTAAATGATGTCCGGTTGATGCTATCTGATGCTCGGCTTCTGTCCATGCAAGATCAATAAAGTAACGAAGAGGAAGATCATACAAATAGAGTTCATCGATTTCTTTCTGTTTTTCAATGAACTCCTCCACCCCGCCATACCGAATGTCAATACGGGTATCCAAATCATCCGCACGGGCAAGGTAAATATACATCGGTGTACCTGTCGGCATCGGAGAACCGCCGCCGATCCAAAGTTCAAAGGTTCCGTCGATTTCATAGACACGGATGTACAAACCGGAACCGGTCTCAATGAATCGGTATCCGGCAAAATCCTCCCAAGTCAGCGTGGTTCCTTTTTCGGAAAGCGCAAGCACATCATCCAGCGTTAAAACCTTGGACGGGAAAAACCGAACCTTGAAGCAATAACGACATTCCTCGGCAGCTATGTAATATACAGCAGATTCCTCTCTTTGCGGATTGCGGTGTGTGATTGGCAGGACAAATGCTCCGTCGTTTTCAGCGTGCAGTGTGAATGTCTGCTGTTCAATCATGGTACTGCTTCCGCGGTTTTCATAATAGTCCTCGCCAACGCGCAGGGTGTTACCGTCAAATCCTGTGAGCCGAAGTACCGCATCTTCGGAAAGCGTGATTTCGGGTACGCGGTCATAATCAACCGAATTGTCATAGGCAACCGACAAAAGCGGCACATCGAAGACCTGCCGATCTGCTAAAAGCATCACAGCCAGCCCGATCTCGCTGTCAGCAGGTGCATGAACAAGTACATTTCCGTTCCTCGGTGTTTGTTCCGATGCAGTCATCCATTCCCGGAACACCGCATCAAAATCATACTCCATGACCCATGTGCCGACGGTATTACCGAGTGCATCGCGATGCCACAGCACAGTTTTGTAATCGTCCTCACCGGGATGCGCCGGGTTGAAGGAATACCCCGATGTGTACAAATAGTTGACCTCCAGCGATGCCCCGTCCGCAAAGGTCACGACGGCGAGTCGGTCAAGCGTGTCTTTCCCGATCGCATCATAGGTGCGGTTGTGTGAACGCGAAGCATCGTTGATCGCATCGACCAGCACTTTGCCGTGTTCCGCGGGGATGGAAGTGCCGTCAAGGGTGCACATGCGGACGTCGGAGGAATCAAACTGCGCGGGAGGGTTGCCGATGCAGAACAGACAGACAACGATGCAGATGCAGAGCAGCATGATGCAGAAGACGCGTTTCGGCGTGGTACTGAGCAGTCGGCGGATGCGGCGCGGGACATTGCCCCAGCCGAGTGCCAGCATCCCAAGACGTGCTTTGCCCGACGAGACGTTCAAAAGCGCCTGCGCATACGATGCGGTCATAGTTTCATCGGCATCCGGCAGTACCTTTGACAAGAGTTTTGGTGCGGCTTCGTCGCAGGCGTATTCCAGGTCGGCTGCTGCACAGAAGTATGCCGCCCAGACAAGCGGATTGAACCAGTGCAGACACAAAGCAGCCGCAGATAACAGCTTCCATAGCGGGTCAAGACGGCGCACATGTACACTCTCGTGCGCAAGGACGTAAACTGCCGCATCCTCGGAGATGTCGGAGGGCAGATAAATCGTGGGGCGAAGAATCCCGAGGACAAACGCGGTGGGAATGTTGTCGGCAAGATAGACGCGGCATCGGTCGGGAAGCAGTCCTGCGGGGAGGTCGTCAGGATAGGGAATCGCGGTTTTCAGCCGACGGCGCAGGCGGATGTCAAGTATGATCTGCCGCAGAACAAGCACGGCGACACCACCCAGCCACAGCTTTTCTAAAAACAAAAGCCAGATCTGATCGTGATATGCGGTGACGGTCGGAATCATGCTCTGCCCGGACGGCTCGCGTCCGATCGGTTCGCGGTCGAGCTTGACATAGACGGTGTCGATACCGCCGTTGAGCGTATCACCGACAGCACGCATGGCGGCATCGGCGGCGGACATAACGGTGACCTCCGTGCGCTCGGGGAGTGCGGTTTGCTGCGCAAAGGACAGCGTTTGGGGCGGAATGACCGATAGTTCACTTTCGGGCAGGATCGGACACAGCAGGCGCAGTAGCACGACTGCCCACAGAATCAGAAAATAGCGTCTGGGAAACCGATGCCAGAATAACCGCAGAAGCAGAACCGTGGCGATGACAAAGGAAGCCCCAAGCGACATATCAAACAAAACGGGAAAAAGTTGTGCTGTCATGACAAATTTCATCCTTTCGGGAGTATCGGGTATCGGTCAGGTTTTGTGTTTCTGGGCGTCGATCAAGGATTGCAGTGCGGCAATTTCGTCGTCGGACAGCGAATTACGGCTGGTGAATGCGGCAACAAACGCGGGCAGAGAGCCGGAAAACGTCTCGCGGACAATCTCCTCGGACTGTCTTGCTGTAAATTCTTCTTTGGTCATGACGACCTCGACGGTGCCGCCGTTATTGACGAATAAGCCACGGTCGCAGAGCTTTTTGAGAACCGTGTATGTTGTTGATTTTTTCCAGCGCAGATGCTCCTCGCAAAGTGTTACCAGAGCACCTGAGGATAATGGTGCGTGTTCCCAGATCAGGTCGGCAAAACGGGATTCGATGGCGCCGAGTTCGGTTGTTTTCATGGATGAACTCCTCTCAAAACAGAAATGGTCTATATACGATAGACTTCGCTGGAAATAGTCTATCATATATAGACCGAATTGTCAAGAGGTTTTGAAAAAAAGTCTCACGGCATCGACAATAGGTTGATGCACGTGAGGGTAATGCTGTCAAGATTCTGGATTTGATAGTCATTATGGTTGACTCAGACACGTCTCTGTGACTGTAGGGCGGTGCCTTGGTGCCGCCGCAACGTAGCAATTTAATGGTGGAAATGTTAGAAATATAGATATCCCACTTTTTATATCAAAAAATTGGTATATTGTACGCCCAACATGGCGGGAGCAAGCCCCCGCCCTACGGAACAGAGACGTATCTGTATCGATGATCGTTATCAGCAAAACTCCCCATCGAGCTCCCGCAGCATACGCTTTCCGAATTCGACTTCAAAATTGATCTTTTCCTCGAAGATTTCAAGTGACAGCGGATAATTGATCTCCCGTCTCCATCGTGCGGCAAAGCGGTCATACGAGCCGTCGGTGAACTGTTTTGCGTAATCGTACGGGGTCTTCCGACGGTAGGTAAAATCAGCGAAGGTCGCCCAGACGGAATACGTGCCGAGATGGTCGAGAAAATCGGCATCCTGCAAAAGCAGAAGTGCGGGCGGATAAGCGGCGAGACGCTCATCAATGGTGACATCCCGCAGTCGATGGTCGTGCAGGCGAATGAGATTGCAGACTGCGGTCAGCTCTTCCTCTGTGATAAGATGCCCGATCAGCGCAGGGAGTGCATCGGCACCTGCATTTTCGTGATCCTCCTGACCGTTGCACAGATCGTGAAACCATGCGGCGACGGTCAGAATGTCGGGATTGACCGAAGTGTCATCCGGGCAGATTGCCGTGCGCAGACGTTCTGCCACTTTTGCGGTGCGGATGCCGTGATCGAATTTGTTGCCCGGTTCTTTCCAGGTGTGGCTGGATTTTGCGGAGAGCTGTTCTTCACAGATGGCGCGGAGTTCGTCGAGATGTTGTTTGATTCCCTTTGTCATGATGTTTGTATCCTTTATATTTACAATTTCCCTTATTATACCACGGTTTGTGTGTTTTTGCAAGGGAGAGTTTGGTTACAGGAAAGAATAACCGACGGACGGTGACGATATCACGCCATCGGATCGCGCCGAGCAGGTACAGAAATCCCCCGTAGAAAACAAGGCAGACCAACAAATGAACCGTCAGCGTTGTCAGCGAAAACCGATACGTGATCCCTGTCACGCGGAAAAATAACAGCGTCACACCCATCGCGCCGATGACCGACAGAATCGGTTTTCCCACCCAGCCCATGAGCGGTATCCGCAGGTGAATGAGCGAAATCAGCTTGCCGAGACTGAGCGCCAGATTGAACAGCTCGGCTGTGTACAGCAGCAGAATATATCCGGCAATGCCGAGATGTGGGAGAAGAAGATACGCCATCACGACACTGAATGCCGCATCCATTAGGTTGTAGCGCATAGAATCCAGCTGTGCGTCGAGACTTTTCAAAAATGCGTCGACCATTGTGTCAAGATACATCACCGGAATCAGTGCGGCTGTCATGCGCAGATAGTGTCCCGTGGTTTCCCCGTCCCCGAACATTGTCCCCAACAGATCGGAATAGCAGATCATCGAGCCGCTGACAAAGATGGCAAAACACAACGTGATGCGCAGAACTCGCGATGCCGTACGATGGACGGTTTCACGCTTGCCTTGTGCACGGAATTCCGATACCTCGGGAATCAGAAGTCCCGAAAAAGAAGAAAGGAGAGCGGCAGGGAAGAGCAGAATCGGCAGAACAATACCGTGGACACTGCCGTAGGCTGCCATTGCGGCATCGGCGGCTTCTCCCGATTTTTCAAGCCCCATCGGAATGAGCAGATGCTCCAGCGTGATCAGTCCCGAGCGGATACAGGCGGTGAGGAGAATCGGCAGGGCAATGTGCAGAACATACCGCGGAATATCACGCGTTTCCGCTTTGGCAGCGGCGGAACATACCGCACAGCGCTGTCGGTAGTCGGGAATAAAGAGGAGCAGGGACAAAAGAAAGCAGATCGCCTCTGACGCAAGCGTACCGATGACAAGTGCATAGCACGGCCAGACAGATGAGTGTGCTCCCCATGTCCGCAGAAGAAATACGACACATCCGATGCGTACACCCTGGCACAGCACGCCGATGACAGCACTTTTGTATGCCTGCCGCACGCCGACAAAATAGCCGCCGATCGTGGTGGACATAGACAAAAACGGCAGAGTCAGCGCAAGCAGGCGAAGCGCGGGAACCGATTCTGCAAATCCGAGCCAATGATTGCCGATCAACGGGGCGAACAACAACAGAATCGCGGAGGAGAACATCCCGAATCCCAGACTGCATAAGAATCCGGTGCGAACCGCACAACGTACCGCAGAGCTGTTCTCGCATCCGCACGACTCCGAAACGACGCGTGTGATTGCGAGATGGATCCCCGCGGATGCCGCGGTCACGGCAAAACCGTATACCGACATCATCAGCGAAAACTGACCGAGACCCTGTGTCCCGATGCGGATCGTCAAAAATCGGTTGAACAGCACACCGATGCCGCGCATACCAAGGTTGGTCAGTGTCAGCAGCATCGCATTATAGAGGAAGCGTTGAAATCTTGTCAAAGCAAACAGCAATCCTTTCCGTATTTTCCTATCTTTTTTGATAAAATTACGAAAAACACAAGACAAATCAGAAAATCTATGATATAATATATCAATAGAATACGATTTTGAAGGCGTTTTTATGTCATCGGCGGAATCAACAAAAGGAAAGTGCTGAATTTGTGAAATCCGCCGAAAACAAAGGAGATCTTTCCAAATACGACAGAAAGAATTGACAATGCGATTTCTTTGTGGTATAATAAAACCACAGAAAGCAGTCAAGTGACCGCTACATATAATGACAAAAAAACGAATTGAAATCAAAAGAAAATGAAAGAGAGTGAAATCCGTATGCATGCACAAGCCATCCAATCCCTTGCCGCCGCGATCAACCAGAACATCTCCCGTGTTATTTACGGCAAAAAAGACAAGATCGATCTGATTCTCTGTGCCCTGCTCTGTTCGGGCCATGTTCTGCTGGATGATATCCCCGGTACCGGCAAAACGTCGCTTGCCAAGGCACTTGCCCGCAGTATTTCCTCCGAGGAGGATGCGTTCCGTCGGATTCAGTTCACCCCTGACCTGCTTCCGTCCGACATTACGGGTATTCACTATTATAATCAGAAGGAAAACGAGTTCATTTTCCGCCAGGGACCCTTGTTTGCCAATATTATCATCGCAGATGAGATCAACCGTACAACGCCGCGTACCCAGTCTGCACTGCTGGAATGTATGGAAGAAGGACAGACGACGATTGACGGTGAGACGTTCGCTCTGCCGAAACCCTTCTTTATCATCGCAACGCAGAACCCGATTGAGTCGCAGGGTACCTTCCCGCTGCCCCGGGCGCAGGTCGACCGTTTCTTCATCCGTATGTCGCTGGGATATCCGTCGGCAAAGGAAGAAATGGCGATTCCCGACCGCCATATTGAACAAACGCCGTTGACTCAGCTGACGCCGGTCTGTACCGCGCAGGACCTGATCGCCGCACAGACGGCTGTCCGCAAGATTCATCTGTCTGACGCGGTCAAGGATTATATTGTTCGTATTGCTGACGCAACCCGTTCCTCCGATCGTCTGCGCATCGGCGTTTCCCCGCGCGGATCGCTGGCATTGGCGCACGCCGCACAGGCACATGCCGCACTTGACGGTCGTGATTATGTGCTCCCCGATGATGTCAAGGCGATGGCAGTTCCCGTGCTTTCCCACCGCGTTATCTCGAAATCCCAGAACTCCGTGCGCCTTGCACAGTCGACCGAAACGATCATCGATTATCTGCTGTCGACCGTTGCCGCACCGATCGAATAACCGATGCTATGATTTATTTAGCCATTCTGCTTGCCGCTGTGCTGGTGTATCTTGTGCAGATGCGGCTGTATGCGAAAAAAACGCGCGAGGGGCTGTCCTATACTGTGCGATTGAGTACAGAAGAAGTGTTTGAAGATGAAGATATCTTCTATTACGATGAGCTTGTCAATGATAAGCTGCTGCCGCTTCCGTTTCTGAAGGTCAACTCCGATTTGCCGCAGGGTCTGTATTTTCACTTTTTGGATCCCGTTCCCGGAACGGATACGTTAAAGGAATCGCACGAGGCGCAGGTACAGTCGATTTACGTCTTGCAGTCGCACCGAAAGATCAGCCGACGCTGGCGTGTTACATGCAAAAAGCGCGGCGTTTATACGGTCGGTGATGCGGTACTTGTTACCAACGACCTGTTTGGCATGAACTCCTCGTCGTTTTCGGCATCGTCCTTGCCGGGATATGTTGAAACGCGTCTGACCGTTCTGCCGAAATCCATCGACCTCGATGCCAATTTCGTTGCAGCCGACGGTCTGACGGGTGATATCGTTACCAACCACAGTCTCCTGACCGATCCCCTGATCCGTGCGGGAACGCGAGAATACCGTCCCGGTGATGCCATGCGGCAGATCAACTGGAAATCTACCGCGAGCCACGGACATCTGATGGTCAACATCGAAGAGCATTTCCGTCGGTTTGTGTTCAATATCGTCATCAATATGCAGTCGCGCGATATCGAAAAGCATCCCGAGGTACCAAGTGCGCCCTATGAAATCGAACGGTGCATCAGCGTCGCGGCGACCTTGCTTGACCGCGCATCGGATGACAATGTCCCGACCCGTGTGATTCTGAACACACCCTATAAGTCGATTCAGATCGATGATGAGCAGGCGGTTAACTGCATCGATCTCGGTGATCCCGTCGGACGAAAGATTGCGATTTCCCGCAGTTATACGGGACGGCTCGAAACACTCGACGCGCTCCGACTGCTTGCGGGCATTCCGATGGAAATCTCCGTTCCCGAGGAGCAGCTGCTCGACCATATCATTGCCAATCCCGCGCTGTACACCGAAGCCGCCGATCATACGGGTTCTGCCAATCTGATTGTCGTTTCGTCGTACATCTCCGAGCGTATGCTCCACTTCCACCGTGCGATGGAATCCCTCGGTATCCGCGTGATCTATTATATCACATCGGCGAACCGCAATGCACTCGTTTTGCCCGAAGATGTGGAAATTTACTTCTCGGTCGGATCCCTTGAGGATCGCGATTACACAAGATAAGGGGGATACGTATGTTCAAAAAAACAAAATCCCCGAACACGGAACAGACCGTGCGCAATTCCAATACCGATTATTCACGTTTTTACCAGATGGGCGCTGTCGCCGTCTATATCCTGGCGGCACTTCCGTTCTGTACCAAGTTCACCATGCCGTACTTCGGTCAGTGGTATCTGCGGGTGATGCTGCTGTTGCTGTTCATCGGCTGTGCGCTTGCAGGCTACGGACTGCAGATGCTCGGTGCGAGGCTGTTTCATCTTCAACGAAAAGAAATGGTCTTTACCTATGAGGATACCACGCGCCGTTATCGGTTTGAACAGGCGATTGTCGTTCATATCGGTACCGCTGCAGTCTTCTTTCTGACGATGCGGCTTGGATGGACGCTGCTCTATTACTTCGGCAATTACTACGATGAATACTCGATTATTCCGTATTCCATAGCGTTGTTCTGTGCGGTGATGATTGAGCTTGGCGGATATCTTTGGTTTATTCCGTACAATACGCTGATTTCCATGCGCCGCATCGGTACGATCGGGATTGTTCTGTTCATCAATTTCCTTGTGACGGGCGGCTATCAGAATACGCTGTTTGGAAATCTCAATCTGCTCTCCCTCTGCATGACGATTGCGCTGTTTGTGCTGCTGCTCAATCAGGCGTTTATCACCCGTCCGTACGGCGGTAAGATTGCACGCGGCATCAACGATGAAGCAAAGCTGTATTCCGCGCGGATCGTCGGGATCGCCCTTGCAAGCATTGCCGGTTTTTCGATTGTTACGATGTCGTTCATTACATCCATGGTTTCGCTGTGGTACGCATTTCTGAAGTTCTGTCTCGCCGGGATTGCGAAGAACAACAACGCCGATGACCGTGAAATCAAAGAAATCTACGAACAGGATCTGGCAGGAGAAGCATTGAAACTGCCGCGCGGGGAAGCCGATTACTGGATTTTCGTGTTCGGTGCGCTGTGCGTGATCTGTATTGTGATACTGATTGTTCTGTTTACGCCCGGTCTCAAAGAAAAAATCCGCGAGTGGATTGCATATTTGAAAGAAGTCCTCGATTTCTTTTTCCTGCCGCACAGCGAACGGCGCAAGCTTCGTAGCCGACGGGAGTATCTCAACTTTGTCGATACCGTCGAGCAGACAAATACCGGCGGAAGTTCGATTCGTCCGGCCGAACACATCAAAACATACACGGATTTCAAGCGCCAGCTCGATGCCATCCCGGACAACGACGGCAAGATCCGATATGCGTATGCCGTTGCGGCGGCACAGTTACGCCATCAGCGATGCGGTGTCGGACTGTCCGATACGCCCCGCGAAATCGCTCGCAAGGTTGCCGATCGCGGTCTGATTGAGGACATCGACCGTCTGACCGCCGATTTTGAGCGGATTCAATATGAAAATGCTCCGCTCGATCATTCCGGCGCGGTCACCTTGGAACGACTTTGTGCACTCATTCGCGGCTATTTGTGAAATTTTATCATTCATTTCCGAAAGGTTAGGTAACAAAAACATGATTTTACCCCATCGCATTTTAGACAATGTCAAGTCCCATCTCATGTACACACTTGCACTGCTGATCATTATTATCGTTGGTCTGCCGATGTTCCAGACGCTGTTCTTTGTGCTCTGGGACGGCAATGTCATCCTGTCCTCGATTGTCGTCTTTCTTGCCATCGGCTTTTTCTATGCGCTTCCCGAAAAAATTCATCTCGACCGCGACGGGGAGAAGATGCGTCAGTTCCGCCGCGATACACCTGACGGAACGTATGACATGAAAAAGGATGCGATGACATTCCTGAAGTCTCCCGAATTTTTCTCCGACTGTGTTGCGATTCTGTGTCTTGTCATTGCTGCGATTGCAATTCTGGCGGCGATGATTATGTTCCGCATCATCACACCGCCCGCACTGATCTTCATTTTGGAAAAGCCTGCACTCCTGCTCCTGATTATCCCCGCATCGATCATTCTGGCGCTGACCTACGGCCTGTTCCATTTGATTTTCACGGTACAGGTGCACCGCGACTGGGATGAAACTCGTCTGCATCTGGAAAACGAAAAGAAGATGGAGTTTACATACAAAAAGTAAAAAAGAAGCGCGTATCCGCTGACAAAACGGATACGCGCGATTGTTTTTCATTGAATTAAGAACGGCGGGAACGCTTGAGGATCTTCATGATGTCGTCGAAGTCGGAGTCGGAGATGACGCCGTCGGTGACAGGATCAACGGGAGCGTTGCGTTCCGCTTCTTCTGCCTTCGCCTTTGCTTCTGCTTCAGCCTTTGCCTTCGCTTCTGCTTCCGCACGTTCTGCTTCTTCCTTTGCTTTCTGTTCAGCGGCGATACGTGCTTCTTCTTCTGCGATTTCCTCGGGAGTCAGCTTCTTGAGCTTCTTGTCAGCATCAAGACCCGTTGCAATGACGGTAACCTGAATTTCGTCCTCGAGGGATTCGTCAAACGCGACACCCCAGATGATGGTTGCATCGGGATCGGTCTGATCGGTGATAAGCTGGGATGCGACGGATGCTTCGTCCAGACCCATGTCGGGAGAACCGGTGATGTTGATGAGCAGTCCCTTTGCACCGGAAATGGAGGTTTCCAGAAGCGGGGAGGTGATTGCCATCTGTGCAGCCTTTTCTGCCTTGTCCTTGCCGGTAGCCTGACCGGTACCCATATGAGCCAGACCTGCGTCAGCCATGATGTTGGTGACGTCCGCAAAGTCGAGGTTGATCATACCGGGAACATTGATCAGCTCGGAGATGGACTGGACACCGCGGCGAAGAACGTCATCGGCGATGGAGAACGCATTCATCAGCGTGAGCTTGGTTTCGGATGCTTCCTTGAGTCTGTCGTTGGGGATGATGAGCAGGGAGTCAACATTTTCACGCAGACGGATGATGCCGGCTTCAGCCTGATCCATTCTGCGCTTGCCTTCAAAGGAGAAGGGCTTGGTAACGATCGCGACCGTCAGAATACCGAGCTCGCGTGCGATCTTAGCGACAACGGGAGCCGCACCGGTACCGGTACCGCCGCCCATACCTGTGGTGATGAAGACCATGTCGGCACCTTCGATGGCGCGGACGATCTCGTCACGGCTGTCCTCGGCTGCATGTGCGCCGACATCGGGGTTGGCACCTGCGCCCTTACCCTTGGTGATCTTGTCACCGATGTTGATCTTGATGGGAGCGTTGGACTTTGCGAGTGCCTGAATATCCGTATTGATGGCGATGAACGTAACACCCTTGACGTTGCTTTCGATCATGCGGTTGACAGCGTTGTTACCGCCGCCGCCGACACCGACTACCTTTATATTGACAACGCTGGTTTCGCCTGCGTCAAATTCGAAATTTGCCATGACTGAATCCTCCTGTTTATGTAATGAATGATCTTCGATTGTTGATTATTAAATGGTGCTTAAAAATGTTATCGGTGCAAATAGCCCTTTGAGGAGCCATGCACGGAAACAATGAAATTCCTTATATAATATAATACCTTTTTTTCGCTGTTTTTTCAAGATTTACGGAAAAAGTTCACGAATTGTTTACAGATTTCTCGCCAAAAAGCGGAAAATTTGGCGGAAAATGCAAAAGGCATATTTCTATACCGTGTTTAGAAATCATTCTGCTTCACGCGCCTGCGGTGAGAAGATCGCCTGCTTGTTGTCGATGATCAGAAGCGTACCGCGCTGGTCGTGCTCCAGCTCGTCGATGGCACTCTTGACAAAAAGCAGTCTGGTTTCGAGATTTTCATCGTCACCGAGTTCTACCGAAATCCGCTCCTCGTAATTGAGAATGATATCAAAGCGGTTGGACAGATCCATCGAAGCGATACTGCGGTAGATGTCCGACTGCTCCATCGTATCAAGGAACGATGACAGAAACGTCAGATACGACGCATCAAAGAACCGCAGGGCATGTCCGACAACGGCGTAGGAAACCGGCGGCAGGGTGATCTCACGCAGACCGGCATCGAGCTCGTCCTCGGAGCTGTATCGTGCCAGAACGCGCATCGATTCGGAAATGACGAAATATTCGTCGTAGATCTTGGTGTAAAACCGTGCGCTGTCCTCGGTGAAGATCAG
>JAZTZC010000287.1:0-2570 GCA_045637265.1 Eubacteriales bacterium
TGGCTACGATCCGACTTTTTTTCCACCACAGCAAGCCCATCGACACACTGTGCTTTTCCACCGACGCATGTTTCAAATTCCATACGGATATACATGCGCACATTGATCTGATAGAACCCGCGGTTAAAGTTCATCGGTGAAACGGCAATGCAGGTATCGACGATTTCTGCACACTTCGCACGGACAGACGATGCACGGTCAATGATCTCCTGTCCGATATCGGAAAGGTAGACCCGCACATTTTCAAAGCAGTCCTTATCGCGGCAGCTGTCCAGAATCCGATTGGTATCGATGTAGACCGCATCGCTGTGACCGCAGCCGAATCCGTCGGATTTGACGCCCGGGGATGCACATCTGTTATCTCCCATGATTGATTCCTCCGTATTTCGCTTAAATTGTTGCAAAGCGGTATCCACTTACCGCCTCTATCATGATATGCAGCGATGACCGAAATTGACCGCATATCTGCAAGTTTCGTCAGCTTCGCCGGGGCAAATCAAAACAATGACCCGATATCGCATCAGTTTTTATAAAAATTATCGATAATTCTTGACAGGAACGCTGTTTTCTGTTATAATATAATAAGTATAAAATCTAAATTTTTCGTCTGAAAGACAGGAGCGATTATGACAAGACGTGAAGCGCGGGAAATCATCTTTTCCCTGGTATACGAAGCAGATTTTCATCGTGACGGTTCTTTTGCTGCCATTTATAACGAAGCCATTGAAGACCGTGCGTTTGAAGAAAATGATTATGTCCGTGCCGTTTTCTTCGGCATGGAGGAGCACCTGTCCGAGCTTGATGATCTGATTTCCGCTCATGCGGTCGGCTGGAAGATGGAACGCCTTTCCAAGGTCTCCCGTGCCATCATGCGCATGTGCATTTACGAGATGCTCTACTCCGACGATGTTCCCGCATCCGTTGCCATCAATGAAGCATTGGAAATCGCCAAAATTTACGACCACGACAAGGCGCCGTCCTTTATCAACGGTGTTGTCAATGCGGTCGCAAAAGACAAAGGACTGGTGTGAGATGACAGCCAAACGCAACGTCATCCTCGCCATTGATACAAGCAATTATACGACTTCCGCCGCATGCAGCACTCCGGATCGGGGACATGTATCCGGCGGTTTTCTCATAAAACAGGAAAAACAGCTTCTGACGGTCCGTGCAGGAGAGCGAGGATTGCGCCAGTCGGATGCGCTGTTTGCCCATACCTGCAATCTGCCGCCCCTGCTGGAACGACTGTTAGCGACACTGACCGACGAAGATGAAATCGTCGCCGTCGGCTGTTCCACAACACCGCGCCGCATGGAAGGCTCCTATATGCCGTGTTTCCTTGCCGGTGAAAACGTCGCGCGCGGCATTGCGGCATCGCTGCGGATTCCGTATTATACGTTCTCCCATCAGGAAGGACACATCGCCGCCGCCGCATATTCCGCAGTCACCGCAGAGGACGGCGCACAGGATGACACGCTGTCCACCTCCCCATTCCTTGCGTTCCATGTCTCGGGCGGTACGACGGATCTTTTGCATGTTACCCCGTCCGACAACCGTTATGAAATTGAGATGCTCGGTACTTCTCTTGATCTTCACGCAGGACAGGCAATCGACCGTGTCGGTGTGATGCTGGGACTTTCCTTTCCTTGCGGACCGGCGCTGGAAACACTTGCCAAATCATATACCGAAAAGATTCCGTCCCCGAAAATCTGCGTCCGCGGATGCGACTGCAATTTATCGGGTCTTGAAAATCTGGCACAGAAAATGCACCGCGAAGGAGCCTCCGATTCTGCCATTGCTGCGTTTGTGTTTGCGTTCCTTGAAAAGACGCTGATCAAAATGACAGAAAACGCCCTTTTGATGTATCCTCACCATCCCGTATTGTATGCCGGCGGCGTCATGTCCAATCAATTGATGCGCACCGCTCTTTCAAAATTCTGCCGCACAAACGGAAGCCGTGCCTATTTTGCCGAACCTGCTTTTTCCGCTGACAACGCTGTCGGCACATCACTGCTTGCCTGCCGCGCCTTCCTTGCCGATCAAAAACAGTCATGAAAGAAAAATACGCCGATACGATACAGAAAAAAGTCGATGCGGCAAAGAATCCGCCGCCGATACCGAAAAAGGAGTCTCTGTTCTTCCTCACAAGCTGGAACAAACGTCTTTGGCCGCTGTTTCTTTCCCCGCTCTTTACGCTGATTTATGCGCCCGTCAACCGCTATGTGAGTCTTCCGCTGCTGGGATCAGGCAGACCGTATGAGGATGAAAACGGTCTGCTCGTGGAAGAATACTTTTCCGCAAATTCCCTTGCACGCATCCTGTTTTATCTGTTCATCCTCACAACAGAAATCCTCCTTTTCAAAACGACAAAAGGACTCCCGCGCATCAAACGTATTTTTCTTATCATAGCAGCAACTCTGCTTAATCTCATGATGGGAATTCTGTTTTTGGAATTTACGCTTTGGGAATAACATAAACTTGATAGAAAGGACGATGGAACATGCTTTACCGCTTTCTGAAAAAACAGATCTCCGACACGGTATATACCCGTGCTGACGATACGGGTGCCG
>JAZTZC010000288.1:0-1597 GCA_045637265.1 Eubacteriales bacterium
TGCTTCTTCCATAATCAGCGCAAGGTCGCGCAGACCGCTGATGTCGTAATCGAGTCCCTCGGAAACGGCCGGATACGTGACACGGATGTCACGCGCCTCCATCGAGCGCAGATAACGGAGTGCGGCATCGTAGAACGCAAGCTCGTCCGCGATGTGGCAGAAGCGGTCGAAAAGCTGATCGGACAGCGTGTCAAGCTGTTCGGCAAGCAGCTGCAGCGGTACGGACATCAGCTTATCATAGGTCGTGTCCTCGATCATGTGGATGCGGACACAGCTGCCCGTATCCTCCTGCTGCTCGACACGGCGGGAGAACCACAGACGGCGCGGCTGGAAATCGGGATCGACAATTTTCAGATACTTGTGCTCGATCATGCGGCAAAGCTCGATCTGCCCGGTTTCGCCCAGTTCCGCCGCAAAGTCGTAAACCGCGTCGATGCCCATGTCATCAAACCGCTTGCAAAGGGCAGTCAGACGGTCGAACGCCGCCGACTTGGATATTTCCGTCGTTTCGCGGTACAGACGCTTGAGCGCTGCGGACTTGCAGTCATCGCCGCCGATGCGGAAATCACCAAGCAGATCGGAAATGTTGCGGACAAACGCAAGGCACCGCATGAGTGTCAGCGCATTTGCCTGCAGAAGATTTTTCAGCGTCTGTGCCGATGCGCCAGCCGTGGAATTGTGAATCTGACGCATCATCGCCTGCCGTTCGCGGTCATGGCTGTCGCGCAGACCACGGAAGCGACCGTAGAGGTCCTGCAGTTCGGGGAAGAACGCAGGCTTTGCCGCCATGGCCTGTAATAACTGCTGGCGGTAGGTGATGACCGCAGGATCGGTCGAGGGCATTGCGAGTACCTTTAAGAAGACCTGGCGCGGCACGTCATCCTCACAGATGGCGGTAAACGTCTTGTCAAGCGACAGATGGTAGAGTGTGCGCACGCCGATTCTGCCGAGATTCGGTTCGTTTCCGTTCAGCGCACCTTTCGTGGTAATACCGTCGGGATAAAGAAAGCTGAGTTTCATGCGTGTCCACCTCTTTCTGCAAGCGATGCGGCATCGAGCCGATATTTGCGGAGAATATCGTCGGCAAAGGACGAGGTAATGCCAAGGTCACGGACAATACGGAACGTGCGGACGTGGTTTTCGTCCTCCTCGGTCACGGTGTTCAGCATCGGATAGCCGCCTTTGCGTACCTCATGGAAGTGTGTGACGAACAGACCGTGCGTGCCGCGTTCTTTGATGGAGGATGCCGTGTCAAGCGTCATTTCACAGCCGAGCTTGTCGTCGGTACCCGAATACGTTTCGTTGAAGACGATGAACGTGTCCGCGTCACAGCTCTCAAGCAGGCGGTCGACACGCTGTTTTTCCTCCTGCAGACGACCGCCCGAGGAGAAGCGTTCATCCGCCGGGAAGTGCGAGCAGACCTGCGTATAAAGATAAATGGAAGCATCCTGTGCAAACACGGGACAGCCGCCCAAAAACAGAATCAGATTGATGCCGCAGGCGCGCAGATACGTTGTCTTACCGCCGCCGTTTGCACCGGTGATGAAATGGAACGGCGCATCCTCAGAGAAGAACGTGTCGTTGGGGACGATACGCT
>JAZTZC010000289.1:0-3166 GCA_045637265.1 Eubacteriales bacterium
CCCGCTTTGCGCTGTACAGCTTTGATGCCTTGCCACAGGCAGACAAGCTGAATGAACTGCAGAATCAGATTGCCGATCGTAAGGTACCATGTCCATCCCGATTCGTAAAACGTCTGCTGATAGATGGTCGCGTTCAGAATCAGCATTGGGAAATAGTAGACGCTGCGGATGAGGGTGATCACATAGCAGACTTTGAAGGGAGTGTTTTCCCGGTGCATTGTGCGGAAACCAAGCAGCATCACAATGAATCCGATTGCGCGGAGTATGTAGTTCAGGCACCAGAAATTCAGCGTCAGCGACGAGAGCGCAAGGCCGATGAGCACACGGTGCATGGATTTTTTCCACGGAGTAACTTCCGATACGATATCTTCGGGCGGAAGTTCAGACATGGTAGATTCCAGCATGGAGTCGAAATCCCGCTCATTCATAGGATCAAACTTCATTCTCGTCACCTCCCATCATCTTACGTAGTTTCTTCTTGATACGATACAGCTTACCTTCCACCGCACGTACCGTCATGCCCATTTCTGCCGCGATCTTTTCAGTGGACTGCAGATAATAATATTTTCTGTAAAACAGATTCCTTTCCTTTTGTGAGAGCATATCCAGCGCACGGCGAAGCTCCCGCTGCCTTTCCTCTTTGAGCACGATTTCCTCCGGTGTCGGCTCGGTAGATTCGATTTCATCTTCAATTTCATCCGCCGGGTGTCGGTTCTTTCGGCGGATCATGTTCAGTGCGGTGTTTCGAGTGATCGCCGTCACCCACACCGCAAATGATCCTTTATTTTCATCGTATGTATCAAAGTTTTCCCAGATCCGCATGGCTGTTTCCGATAAACAGTCTTCGATATCATGACGGTCACGCAGAATCGGATTCATGATATATCGCATCAACGGTCCGTAGTGACGAAGCAATGCTTCCATGCCGCAATCGTCCTGTGATCGGATCAGATTCAGGATTTCAGCTTCCCTCATACGCTCCCCTCCTTCTCTAAAAAGTGGTTCTACCCTATTTTACACCGCAATTGTGAATATCCCACGCATATGAACGAAAAATATTTTTTGAATATTTTGTAACATCCGCGTGTAAAGTATTGACATTTCAATCTACTGGCAGTAGAATAGATATGTAATCGACAGACAGTAGATTGGAGGAGCATATTATGCCTGAAATCAAACTTGGAGAAATTGAATCCCGCTTTGCGGATATTATCTGGTCAAACGAACCATTATCCTCGCCGGAGCTTGTAAAGATGGCAGAGGCAGAGCTTGGCTGGAAACCGTCCACATCTTACACGATCCTCAAACGGCTTTGTCAGCGTGGGTTGTTTCAGAATGTGAAGCAGACCGTGACTTCGCTCGTGTCCAAAGAAGAATTTTACTCATTACAAAGCGAAAAGTTTGTGGAAAACACCTTTGAAGGCTCGTTGCCTGCCTTTCTCGTTGCATTCGGAAAGAGGAAAAAGTACACCGATGAAGAAGTGGAGCGAATGAAGCAGATTCTCGATTCTATGAGGGGGTGAAATGATGTCCTGGTACACATTTATGCCGAAGCTCTTTAATATGAGCCTGACAGCAAGCGTAGCCATTGTATTTGTGATTCTGCTGCGCTTGCTTCTCCGGAAAGCACCCAAGGTCATTTCTTATGCGCTGTGGGGTGTTGTCTTGTTCCGTCTCCTGTTTCCTGTGTCTATCGAATCCGGCTTATCCTTGTATAATCTCTTTGATGTACCTACTGCGGAGTCCGGCACGATGACCAGTGTGATCGAATATGTGCCGGAAAACATCGTGCATACAGAATATCCCTCGATTACACTACCGGTGCCCGGTATCAGCGATATGATCAATGAGACATTACCGCAAGGACAGGAACAGTTGGTAGCGGATCCGCTGGAAGCACCGATGTCATTCGCCACTTATATCTGGATGACAGGTGTTCTGGTCATGGTTATCTGCAGCATTGTTTCCTATGTTAAACTCCATGGGAAACTGTTGGCATCCGTAAAGCTTCGTGAGAACATTTACATTGCAGATGATATCAACTCACCGTTTGTGATGGGACTCATTCGACCGAAGATCTATTTGCCGTCTTCCCTTTCAGAGAAGGAGCGGGACTATATCATTCTGCATGAACAGCATCACATTCGTCGCGGGGATCACGTTGTCAAACTGCTGTCCTTTGCTGCTCTATGTGTGCATTGGTTTAATCCGCTGGTATGGGTGGCGTTCATTCTGTCGGGCAAGGATATGGAAATGAGCTGCGATGAAGCGGTTCTGCACAAACTTGGCGAAGATATCCGTGTCGATTATTCGGCATCCCTCATCAGCCTTGCGACTGGCAGACGTATCATTGCCGGGGCGCCGCTTGCCTTCGGTGAAGGTGATACCGAGGGACGTCTGAAAAATATCGCCAGGTGGAAGAAGCCCGCTGTATGGGTGATCGTGTTTGCAGCGATCGTATGTGCGGTATTGGCGGTTTGTCTGATGACCAATCCAATGAACCGTGATACCATGCTGCTCGGTGCGGAATATCGGGTAGTGGAAACGCTCTATAACACCGGCATTACATCTTACGTTGATAATGATTCTCCAAGTTTCTGCATTACCGCAGATTACTGCTTGTGGGAACGTCATGTGGACCATCCCGACGAATGGCTTATGATCGGTCAGCTTGAACCGTATGCTCTGACAGAAAAAGAGTTGAAACAGTATACCGCAAAATCGGATTCATGGCGCAGAAGATACAATGTAGGTGAGATCACCGATGCCTATATTCTTCGTGACAGCGCAGAAACAGAAAGCATGTTTTTCCTTGCCATCCAAACAAAAAGCGGTGACACGCTGTTTGGATTTGGCTGGGAAGATTTGATCGAACGCGGTCAAGGCGCATCGGACGATACCAGTCTGTATTGGCTCATGCGTCTTGAAAGCGCATTCAACAAAGATACCACAACCGGCAACTTCCTTGATCGCTCTCTTGCAGCAAGAGTAGGCGGTGATGTGGACATCTTCCATACATGGAGTCATGCTTATAAACCGGGATATATCATTGTAGCCTTTGATTCGGATGATTGCGAGTATAATGATGGTGTTTACATTCCTTCCCCTGAAAAGAGGGACATGGGTTTTGCTGTGTTCTACCACAACAAAGAAGAATCCGGTTATC
>JAZTZC010000290.1:0-2071 GCA_045637265.1 Eubacteriales bacterium
ATCTTGACTATTGGATCCCGTTGTGTTAAAATAAGGGAAAACATACAGATTCTATGCGTTTGGGAGGAGGTATGGATTTGTTCAGAATATGTGTCATCGGATGCGGCAATATGTCACAGAGCGGACACGGTCCGTCCTTTGCAAAGTACCGGGCGGATTACCCGGATGTCAGCCTTGCGGCATGCTGTGATCTTGACGTCGAAAAGGCGAGGGCTTATCGGGATCGCTTTGGATTTGCGCGGTATTATACCGATTACCGTCAGATGCTGGACGAAATCAAGCCCGACGTCGTGTCGCTGATTTCTCCTGTGGATCTGACCTGTCCTTTGGCTGTGGACATTATGAAGCGGGGCTTTGATATCATCATGGAAAAGCCGCCGGGAAAAAACCGCGCGGAGATAGAGCGTATGGACCGTGTCGCAAAACAGTACGGCGTCAATGTCCGATGCGCGTTCAACCGCCGCTATACGCCTTTGATTACGGAGCTTGTAAAACGGGTACAAGCGTCGGGGGAACGGCTCATCAATATCACCTATCAGCTGTACCGCTGGCACCGCTATGACCGCGATTTTTCAACCACTGCCATTCATGCCGTGGATGCGGTCAAATACATTGCGGGAAGCGATTACGATACGGTACATCTGACGTATGACCATCACCCCGCGTGCGGTGAGAATGTCAAAAACATCTTTCTTGACGGTACGTTTGAAAACGGTGCCGTGTTTCAGATCACCCTGATACCGCTTGGCGGTGCTGTGACCGAGAGGGTGACGGTCAATACGGTCAATCATTCGTTTTTCGTTGATCTTCCCATGTGGGAAAACATCGATGTTCCGGGACGGCTGATGGAGGTCACCGACAGCAATCACTGTGAGACGGTTCTCGGCGACACGCTCGTCGATTCCACGGAAATGTTCGAGGTGAGCGGATTTTATCATGAGAACAGGCAGTTTTTTGAGCATCTGCGCTGCGGCTCCAAAGACATTGTCAACGATCTGCAAAGTGCACTACAGTCGGTGGAAATTGAGGACTGCATCCGACATTCTCTGCCGCTTTACAAAAAAGCCGACACATCTCGTTGATTTCTTGTGAATTTCTCGCGTAATTTTCAAAAACCACTTGCGTTTTTATCGCATATCGATTATAATGAATAAAAAATGGAAACACAGAGGAGGATTCTCATGTCTACCGAAAGAAAACCCTATGTCGTCGGCATCGGCGGCGGTACCTGCTCCGGCAAATCCACGCTGACCGGCTATCTTTGCGAACGCTTTGCCGCGGACAACCCCGTTATTTTCAACATGGACAAATACTTCATCAAGCCGTTTCAGACGACGATCGCACCGATCACGGGAAAACCGTATCCCGAGGTCAACCATCCCTCGGCACTCGATCTTGACCGCATGTTTGCCGATTTCCGTGCGGCGGTATCGAATCCCGAAAACCGTCTTGTCATCATCGAAGGACTGTTTGCGCTGTATCTGCCCGAGCTGCTGGAACACTATGATCTGAAGATTTTTGTGGATCTTAAGAGTGACGCGCGTCTTGTCCGCCGTATCCGCCGTCATCTGGAGCGGGGCGATACGTTTGACGAAATCACCGACCGCTACATCGATACCGTGCGCTTCCGTCATGACGAGCTGGTCGAGCCGACGCGCTGGCGTGCCGATCTCGTGCTCAACGGTACGTTCTACGGCAAGGAAGTCGATGTCGCAGAGACGGTCATCCGTGCGGGGATGAGATGAATGAGAAATTAGAAATTAGGAATGAGAAATTAGAAATTGTTTTACAATTGGAATTTTCTGAATTGTAACTTGATTATTCATTATTGATCAGCGCAGCGAGTTCATTATTCATTATTCATTCCATGAACGGCGGGATGGGTGTCCGCAGACACGAGTGACACTCTCCCCTACAAATAAGGATAAGGAAACTCTTTCTATTATTAAACTCCCGATAAAAAATAAACTTCAATTACTAAACACACTATAAAAACAATCACCCGATATCAAACGGTAATGAAACCGCTGATATCGGGTGATTTTATTGTGTTTAAAGTCGGATCGTAGCC
>JAZTZC010000291.1:0-4602 GCA_045637265.1 Eubacteriales bacterium
CATCAAACGCCAAAAATACGCTGCCGTATCGATTGCCGCCTGCTCGGAATGGCGGAGAAAGTCCGATGCCCGCGCTCCGTCAATCAGACCGCGGTGCGGCAGGAGCATGGCGGAAATGGTAAGTCCGCGCACTTTTGCAAACGCATCGAGTGTCATCCGATACCCGACCAGATACGCGGGGATACAGATGTCATCCCCGTACAGCACACCGAGCGTTTCGGAGGAAATCAGAAAGCGGTGTTCCCGATCATAAAAGCCAAAGGAACAGCGGGTATGCCCGGGCAGAGCCACCGCAGAAAAGCCGGTTCCCGGGATTTCGTCGCCGTCGGACAGACACAGATCGGCAGACAGTCCGTCAAGCAGATCGTCATAGTCAAAAATACCGTGCGCGGCGGCACATTTGCGGTCAAGGTCGCGCATGACCGCCCGTGCCGTCGGCTTTGCAAAGATGCCCGCGGCATACGCACCTGCGGCAACCGTGACATGCGGGTACATCCGTCGGATATACGGTGTTCCCGCTGCATGATCATAGTGCGAGTGGGTTAAGAAGATGTAGTCAAGCGGACGGTCACCGAGTGTGCGGCGGATATTCTCGGCAACACGGGCACCGGTGAAGGCATAGCCTGTGTCGCAGAGAATCGTGATTCTGCCATTGTCGAGCAGAAACGCACTGTCGCCGGGCAATGATCGCACATCGATGACGCGCCACGGAAACGGTTTTTCACTCATTTGCAGGTGATTTCAATGAGCTTGTGCATCGACAGCACATCGACGCCAATCACAATACCGTCATCGACCGCAGTAAAGGGAATGGCAGTACCGTCGGGCTGAGACTTGACCTCGACAGCATCGATGCCGCGCAGGGTAACAGACAATCCGTGCAGGTCAATCAGGTCTTCGATGACCTCAATGCCGGTGCCGCGGACACAGGTATGCGCAAACAGCAGATGCAGCTGGTACTTGCCGCCGTCCGCATCGCGTGTCAGCGTAACAACACCACGGTCGGGAAGTCCTGCGACGGCGACGGTCTTGGTCGCACCAATCAATTTTTCAATAGCATTTAAGAACAGCTCTTTGAGACACAGGCTGCCCTTGGTCGCGTAATCTTCAAAGATGTTCCAGCCGATGTAAGCCGTATTTGCGGTATACACGGCGGCGGGCTTGCGGGAATCGGGAACATCGGGGGTGTGCTGGTGGGAGGAGAAGTGCTCGGGCGTGCGGTTGAAGTAGGGTTCAGCCAGATATGCAAAGACCTCGGCACCGTCACAAGGCACGACATTCTGCGCCTCGGAATACATGACATAGGAGGTTACGCCATTGACCATTGTCGTCTGTTCAGCAGGAACCATATAGGACGGACGGTATTCGTTTGCGCCTTCATAGGTCACGCCAAGATCGATGGCAAACGCATTGCCTGCGGGATTCAGACCCGATTTGCCTGTTGCGAGAATCTTACCGCCCTTTGCGGCAAAGGCATTCAGACGAGCAGCGAGCGCATCGTCGACGGGAATCGCGTCGGGCAGAATGACGAGCTTGTAAGCATCAAACGGCGTTTCCATGTCGATCAGGTCAAAGAGGTACTTGCCCTCGAGCAGCATGCGGCATGCACCGATGTCCGGCTTGGAATTGCGGTCGTTGGTCTGTGCCGCCGCCTCGACGGAAAGAACAGCAACGTCGGAAACGGCGATCTTGTCGCGGCAGTAAATTTCCTTTTCCTCAACTTCCTTGTATGCCGCACCGATCAGATCGTAGGTGGAGAAGTTCATCTCGCCCGACGGATGCATCTGGTCGCCGATGGAGCACTTTGCACCGAGGGCAATCGACAGTGCTGTTTCATAGCGGAGGGCATTGGGATGCTTGAAGCCGCCGAATTCACCCCATGTCGTGTGGAACTTGCCCGTCATGCCGAGGTATTCCATGCCGAGGTTGCGCACATATGCCGCACTCATCGGGAAGTGGTCATAGCCCCAGCCGCCCGTCGGCAGAGATTCGAGTTCCAGATGCGTGTCAAAGTCGGCGATGTCACGTCTGCCGCGCGTGATGTTGCCTGCATTGTGGAAGATGTAGGTTTCGGGATTGTACTTGCGGACGGCAGCTTCACAGCGGCGCGCGTATTCCGCATAGACCATCTCACCATGCTTGACCACATCGGCGTGATTGTGCGGGTCGAGTCCCTTTTCGCGCATGGAGGCGAGACAATACTGGCAGTAGCAGGGACGTACCGCGGAGATATCGAGGAAGATACCGACGGGGTTGTAGCGCTCCATGACCTCTTCAATCTGCGCCTCTAACTGATCCATGTACGGCGTGTTGTAGCAGAACAGCTTATAGCCTGCGGTCGTCAAAAAGTCAGGACCGCTGTTCGGGGAGAAGCGGACGAGCCAATCGGGATGAATGTTCGCTTCCTTTTCGTCAAAACCTGCGGAAATGTAGACGGGCGCGTTGACACCGAGTTCTTTGCAGACTGCCAGCTGCTCGCCCAGCAGGTCAAACTTCAGACCGGGATGGATCGTATTTGCCTTGGTCGGATGGTAGGAGTAGCCGTGGTGGCACTTGGAAAAGACGGTGATCGAATTGACGTGACCGCGCCCCAGTGCTTCGGCAAACTGTTCACGGGAGAAGCGTTCACCGACGGAGGGAATGGCAGGAGAGGTGTGGAAGTCCAGGTGGACCTGACGGTAGGGAATGTTTTTTGCTTTCATAGGTTTATGTCCTTTCGGATAGATTTGAGATTCGAGTACGGGGATATTTTGAATATAAGTATTTGTGCTCTTGACAAAATGCGGGAATGTCGGTATAATTAAGAGCATATATGAGATATTTGCGGACGGACAAGTGTTGCCGTTCACAATTACCGCACAGGGCGTAAGGCATACCTGCCTTGGATTGCATCCCGCCGCACCAAGAACACGTATCAAAAGGAGTCTTGACCATGCAAAACATCACACAATACATCGATGAAATGATCGCCGATCTTCGGACATCGTTCGGGGTACGGCTCTTATATGTCGGATTGCAGGGCAGTTATCTGCGCGGCGAAGCAAAGGAAGGCTCTGACCTTGATCTGATGGTCGTTATCGATACGCTGACAAAGGACGATCTTGACCTCTATCGCGCGTGTCTGGAAAGTCGCGGGAATGATATCCCGTCCTGCGGTTTTCTCTGCGGCAGAGAAGAGCTACTCGCGTGGAATCCAATGGAAATTCTGCACGTTCTGCACAGTACCAAAGACCTCTACGGAACGCTTGCACCGCTTCTGCCTGCGGTTGGGATGGAGGATCACCGTCATTTCGTGCAGCTGTCGCTGGGCAACCTCTACCACGCACTGTGTCACCGATACGTGCACGGCGGGGAGGAGGGAAGAGCGGTTTCTCTTGGCAGTCACGAAAAAGAGCTTTATTTCCTGCTTTCAGACCTGCATTATCTGCGGACGGGAGATTTTCCGCCGACGCGGAATGCGCTCAACGAAGTTCTTTCGCCCTGTGACCGTGCGGTCTGGGATGCGGTGAAGGAAGCGCGAGATCATCCCGATGACTGTGATTATGATGCGGCGTTTGCGCGTGTCTTTGCGTGGTGTCAGAGAACGCTTGCGGAAGTTTCCGGCATTTAATATAGGCTGTTTATTAATTCGGATTTTGGATCTTTGGAGAAGGAGAAATTCTTTGTTTATCGGAAATCATATTTTGAAACAGCGTTTAAGAAATGTATATTTTCTGTGGGGACGCGGAAAAACGACGATTGCCAATATCTTACGCGAACGGTACGAAGCAATCATTTACAGCACCGATGACAGCCGCTGGCCGCACATGTGCGAAGCACATCCTGACGAGCAGCCGTATATGTGCCGCGATTATGAAGCGGAATACGGTGTGACATTCTGGGAACTGCCAAAGGAAGTGATCGCCGAACGGGAAGAACATTTTCTTGTGGAAATGACCCCGTTTATCATCGCCGATCTGCTTGTGATGACAGGGCAGCACTGCACCGTTTTCTGTGAGGGGGATATCGACTATGAAGCCGTCGCTCCCATTGCTTCTCACGCAGTATATCTCTGCAATCGCTCGACATACTTAGACTGGTTTTCTCGCCCCGATCACGCCGATGCGCTCGATGCCATCCGCCGCCGCACCGATCTCTCCGATGTCGAAAAGCAGGAGAAGATCGATGCCGCGTACAATGTTGTTGCGCAGAACGAGGGAACAATCCCTGAATGGGTCATCCGCCATCATATCCCTGTGATTGTTTGGGACGACCACACAACACCGGAGGAAACCGCCGATGTTGTCGCCGAAGTTCTCGGTCTGACAACATCGATGGCATCCACTTGATGCGCTCAAACATGCATCTATTGTATAAAATAAATGTTATCCTATAATTAAATCAGAACTGCACCGTCTTGCCGCCCTGATTGCCGCTTTCCTCAATGGTTTGGAGCAGACGGATCGTCTCGCGGCTTTCAAACGGCGGATTGAACGTATTCTCCTTGCCGTCGCGGACACATTCCGCATGATACTTGGTTTCCGTGTAGTACGGGTTGTCGGTGTTGATGCCGTCAACAGCGCTCAGATCGACTGCTTCCATCGGCTTTTCGTAAGTGGCAAG
>JAZTZC010000292.1:0-2680 GCA_045637265.1 Eubacteriales bacterium
GCGTTCTATGCGGCAAAGGGTATGCCGATGCACATGTACTGCGCCGACAACGAAGACGATGTCCGTCTGTGTATCGAGCGCGGAGCGGATCTGATCACGGCGAATGATCCTGTGCCGCTGATGCGCGTGCTGGGTCGCTTATAAAACATAAAATGAAGCCTCTTCGAATCACACCCGCACAGGCTTGAATTTTTTTATCAGAACGCAAACACATTGAGCAGGATCTGTCCGATCGGATAATACCACCAGATCAGATGACCGAATGTGGAAATACCGGCCAATGCATCGAGACCGATGATCAGGTCGGAGATAAAGAAGGAAAGCGCACCGACCGCACAGAACACCAGATACGGTTTCTTTCTGAACGATGCCCATGCATACGAGAAGATCGATGCACAGTTGACCGTAATGACAACAAGATACAGCATGCAGAGGAAGTACATCGAAAAGTCATTTCTCTGCGCACACATCACGGTGAAATAAACAAGACATGCAAGCGCGATGACGATCGCCGCGATCACGCCGCCGTTGAAGTAACGGTACCCCCCCGATTTCGCCAGCAGACGGTAGGAAACCGTGTACAGCACATGTGCAACCATGAACAGCGCAGCACCGATGACAAAATAATTGGGAAACAGCTCCTCAATATTGCCGAAGCGCGTCATGAACATGTCACCGCAGAACGATACAAACATCGCCGATGCACAGACATAGGCATACGGCTTGCGGCGGATCACTGCAAGCACGATCGAGGTAAGGGTGATCAGCCATGTCAGAACGAACGTCCCCGGCAGACCGAACCATTCAAAATAACCAGTCATATTCAATTTACTCCTTTGGGTGTGAATTATCTATCATTATATCAGAAAATTTCCCATCCGTCAATCAAAATATGACGATATCGGGAATTATCGAAAAAATTTTTCAATATCTCTTGACAAATATATCGGGACGCGATATAATATAGTCACGATATAACGGTTGACGATATATCTTCCGGCGTTATAATTAACAGAACCCCAAAGAGGTATCAGATATGAAAAACAAAAACGAGAATCAGAATCATAGCGAAAACGAAAATCAGACGCACTATATGCCGATCTATATGTGTCTCGGTATCTCTGTCGGCGTGGCAATCGGTACGGCACTCGATAATATCGGCGTCGGCATGTGCCTGGGTGTCGGGATCGGCACATGTCTTGGCGCGGCAATGGATGCGGCAAACCGCAAAAAGATCAACGAGGATACCGGGGCGGATGAGAAAAACGATCAAGACCCAATGCAATGAATGGAGGAATGAACATGCAGCCTGCTTTGACAGAAGCGGACTATTACATTTTGCTGTCTCTTCTGCAGCCGATGCACGGATACGGCATCATGCAGAACACGGAAGCACTTTCCGAGGGGCGTGTGCGTCTTGCGGCGGGAACGCTGTACGGTGCGCTGAATACCCTGCTTGAAAAAGGTTGGATCTCCGCGCTGCCAGAGACGGGTGACAGCCGCGGCAAAAAAGAATACGTCATCACCGATGCGGGTCGCGCGGCGCTGAATGCCGAGATCGAACGGCTTTCCGCGCTGGCGGCAGTCGGACGCAGACTCACCGAACAAACGGAGGGATAACATGAGACACACGATCAGAAAATGGTTTTGGGCATGGGAATTTGACAAGGAAGAGAAGTGGCTGACCGAATGTGCGGCGAAGGGACTTGCCCTTGTTTCCGTCGGCTTCTGCCGTTATGACTTTGAGGAATGTACACCCGGTGCGTATCAGGTACGATTGGAATTCCTTGACAATCTGCCGTCGCATCCCGAGAGTCAGCAGTATCTCCGTTTTCTGGAGGAAACGGGAGCGGAACATATCGGCTCTTATATGCGTTGGGTCTACTTGCGCCGTCCGACGGAGCTCGGGGCCTTTGATCTGTTTTCGGACAATGCGTCCCGTGTACGCCATCTCGGACGGATCATTGCGCTGATCTGGCCGTTTGGTATACTGAATACCGGTATTGGTGCTTATAACATGTGGTTTGGTGTGATGTGTGACAGTCCCGCCAATGTCATTTGCGGCTGTTTGAACTTTTCGGCGACGGTGCTTCTCGGTATCGGGCTGTGGAAGCTTGGCAAAAAGCGAAACAGACTCAAGCGCGAAGGACAAATTTTTGAGTGATTGCATCTTGATTTTTTTGCTGTGACATGGTACAATAATAGCAGAAAATATTATGGAGGATACTCTCATGATCTACAGTATTGAAAATGATACCTACCGCGTATCGGTCAAGACGGAAGGTGCGGAGCTTTGCAGCTTCTACGACAAAACAGCAGACCACGAATACATCTGGGAAGGCGATCCCGCATTCTGGACAGGAACCTCTCCGCTTCTGTTCCCGATCGTCGGTCGTCTGCGCGATGATATCTATCATCTGAACGGCAAGGAATATCACATGCCCAAGCACGGCTTTGCAAAGAAGATGGAATTTGAAGTCGAAGTACAGACCGCGGACGAGCTGGTCTTCCTGCTTCGCGATACCGAGGAAACCCGTGTCGGCTTCCCGTATGCGTTTGAACTGCGTGTGCGTTATGCATTCGTGGATCGCGGCTTTGTCATGGAATTTTCCGTCAAGAATGTAAACGACGAGACGATGTACTTCTCCCTCGGTGCACATCCCGCATTTGCCATTGCACT
>JAZTZC010000293.1:0-3518 GCA_045637265.1 Eubacteriales bacterium
CACCGAGGCCGCCTGTGAAGAGCCCATATCCGTAGGTGACCTGAATGATATCATCCGCGCCGCCGCCTGCCGCTGTCAGAGAACGTGCGACCATTTCTGTCCAGACCTCAACGTCGTTTGCGGTATAGCCGGAGACAATCGGCTTACCGGTCGTGCCGGACGAACCCTGAATACGGATGATATCCTTTTTGTCAGCCGCAAACAGACCGAAGGGGAATTCGTCGCGCAGGTCGGTCTTGTTGGTGAAGGGCAGCTTGGTGATGTCGGAGAGGGTCTTGATATCCTCGGGCTTGACACCGAGTGCATCCATGCGCTGACGGTACAGGGGAACGCGCTCGTAGCAGAGCTTGACGGTTTCCTGCAGGCGGGACAGCTGCAGCGTTTTCAGTTCGTCTCTGTCCATACATTCGATTTCGGGATTGTAAATTTTGTTTTCCGTGACTTTCATGATGATTCTTCTTCCTTTTTTGATTTTGACAAATAAAATTCCCCCGCAGACAACGGTGCGCATCCGTGACTGTGGGGGATTAGACTGCAGATTGGTTTTGATCAAACGTCCTGTGTGCATGCAAATCTGCACAGGTCGTGATCAGGGCAAAAGAGCAGACCGATCCCCGTGCATAAAGTAAAATCGCTCGTTATAGCTGACAAAACGTTCATTGAGTACGAGAATCTGCTTCATCACGTTGACCGTCCTTTCTTTGAAGTTGTGTGTATTATAGCACTCTTTTTTTTGTTTGTCAAGGGGTTTTTGAATAAAAATTTCGATCTATTGAATTTTTTTGCAAAGGGAAAATCACTCACCCAGTGCGACAAACGCCTCATTGATGCGTTCAATATCGCGGTCAGCAACCTTTTTGTGCTTCTCGTAGCGGGAGGTCAGATCCTCGTCTTTCTCCATCCACATATACAGAACTTCGTCGCAATATTTGCCGACCTGATAGAACCAGCCGAGGTCGTAAACATGAGAAGAAAGAATGAGATCGATCATTTCCTCCGATTCTTCGTCGCGGATGTACTTGCCAACCAGCGTCTTTTCATAGTATGCAGGGGTGACCGTGTTGTACGATTCCGCCGCGAGTGCTTCGAGAATGATGCCGGTACGCTCTGCATTCTCCTGAATGGCGGGGGCACAGAGGAAAACCGAGTGCCAGGAACCGATCGTCGCGTAGTAGCGTTCCTGCTCCTCATCGAGCTTTGGCAGGGGCAGGATACCGAAGTCCGTCTTCATATCGCGGAAGTAGGTAACAAGGTCGAGCAGCTGGAAGAAGAACAGCGACTGATCGTTGGAAAACATATTGACAGGATCGGTGATATCGTAGCTGACACGCTGATAGGCATACGCCTGTGCGTTATCGTAATACGCATCGCGGTACTGCTCGAACATCGACAGAAGGCGATCGTTGTAGAAGGTCAGCTCGAGCTTACCGTTCTCCCCGACCGTCGCACACTTGACACCGGCGGCGTTGATGATACCCATCATCGTATCGTCCCAGATGATTGCGGCGTAACGGTCGTTTTTGTCATACTTGCTGTCGCCGTTGAGGTCAGCGGCAATGCCTTTTCCCATCTCCACCATTTTGGAGATGGTCCATTTACCGTCACGCACGAGGGCATACGGATCGGGAAGATCATAATCCTCTACAATCTTTTTGTTGAACAGAATCGCGCCGGTCGCATCGTTGTCGGCGGTGGAAATGTCACCCGTTGTATAATAGAGCTTGCCGTCAATGGTCAGATCTTCGTTGACGCGCTGATCCCACCAACGTGCAGTCAGATCGACATACGGCATATCGCAAAGGTCATAAAGCAAGCCGGAATATGCCAGGGTTGCGCAGTCATAACCGGCGATCATACCCGCATCATAGGTGGTATCACCTGCCATGACGCATTTTTCGATGGTGAGAAAGCCGCTGCCGGAGCCTTTGGTCTGTCCGTACTGTTCTTCTGTCTCAATTTTGATGCCAAAGCGTTCTTCCACGGCAAGATTGCGGCGGAAGCGGGCATCGTTGAGCACATCACCGGTTTCCTCCGGCGCGTGGAAGTCGTTTTTCTGCCAGTTGTTTTCGGTGTTGCCTGTAATCAGGAAGGTAAAGGTGTGACCCGTGAAATCAGCGTCAGCAGGAACATTGGCGACGGCGATGTCAGCGGATTCCGTTTCCGTTACAGCCGCAGTGTCGGTTGTCGGTGCGGCTGTGGTTTCTGCGGGGGTATCTGCGCTGTCGGCACATGCCGTGATGAGCAGTGCAGCAGCAACGAATGGGATGAAACGGGACGTTTTCATAGTGATCTCCTGGAAGTATTGCTGTTATTTTCCGATGATGGCTTCGTCATAGACAAAGCGAATCGCCTTGGAAATCCACTCGGAAACCTCATGCGGTTCGGTAAACGGTCTGTCATCGGTGACATGGGTACCGAGGCACAGTCCGTGACCGCCGTGCAGGTAAATGTGCATTTCCACGGGTTTGCCGATGGTCGCGAGTGCTGTTGCAAAATCAAGTGAATTGCGGATCGGGACACCGGTATCCTCGGAGGTATGCCAGATGAAGGTCGGCGGAGTTTTATCATCGACCTGCTCATCTGTCGCAAGCAGGGTACGCAGTGCTTCATCATCAATCTTATCACCGAGCAGATTGCAGAATGAGCCGTGGTGATGGAAGTCGGTGCGTGCCTTGATGACGGGATAGCAGAGCACGAGCTTGTCGGGACGGTACATCGTGACATCGACATCATCCATACCGACCTCGGCAAAATACGGGCGGAACGCTTCCTTGTTCCAAAGCGTACCTGTACATGCGCAGAGGTGACCACCGGCGGAGAAGCCCGTTGTCGCGATGTTGTCCGGGCGGATACCGAACTCGATGGCGTGCTCTCTGATCCAGCGGAGCGCAGCAAATGCCTGCAGCTGGGGAATCGGGAAGCGGTTGGGCGCACAGCTGTAGTCGAGGACAAATGCGCAGATGCCGTCGGCGGCATACTTCATGGCGATCGGTTCTGCTTCACCCGAGAACGTAAAGCCGTAGCCGCCGCCCGGGAAGATCAGAATCGCAGGGCGCTTGCCGGCATACGAGGTTCTGCCCGCAACATCGGGAATGTAGGCGCGCAGGGGTACGGTGACGCCGTGAATGGTGATTTCATGAATGAAGAATGTCATGGTAGATTACCTTTCTTATCATTGGAGATGATCGTTATGGGCAGCGCAGGAGGTGATGGTGATCGCGCGCCAAACCTTCCCCTGGGGGAAGGTGTCACCGCAGGTGACGGATGAGGGTTGATTAGATGTTTGTAACCATAGGAAACCCTCATCCGTCTTTCGGCAAAATTGCAGGGGCAATTTCACCGAAATCCACCTTCCCCCGGGGGAAGGTGATGGTGAGCGAGTCAAGCATGGTGTGTCATCCACATCCGCCATCCCACTATATGAAAGCTTCAAGATCAGTCGTTTTCTTCGATTTTCTTCATCGTCTTGTCGATGGCGGTCTGCACCTTCGGCTCATACTTTGCGATGATCGATGCAA
>JAZTZC010000294.1:0-2949 GCA_045637265.1 Eubacteriales bacterium
CCAGATGGCGGTACTGCTGGACATGACCGTAGAAGAAATGGATGCTGCCAGCCTGCAGCACACCCGCCTGTACCCCATCGCATCTCGCTGCGGGGTATTCGCCAAAACCGACATTCAGCCTCTGCTGAATCAGGGTGCCAACAAGGCAGACGTTGCCGCCAGCATTTATCAGGCAGTCGTCAACCAAACCATTGCGGGTCTTGCACAGGGACGACGCATCGGTCGTGACAAGGACGGCAATCCGCAGAAGGTTCTGTTTCTGGGTGGTCCGCTGTTCTTCTGCCGCGGTCTGCAGGAGCGGTTTATGGAGACGCTGCATCTGGAACGTGATAAAACAGCACTGTTCCCTGCATGGGGTCCGTATGCAGTCGCACGCGGTACCGCATTGTATGCGGCAAAATCCCTGCACCGCATCACGCTGAACGATCTGCGTGCGGCAGTTCGGAACAGCCTCGGTGAACGCGCGGTCCTCGATACGCTTCCTCCGCTGTTTGCCTCCGAGGCAGAATACAACACATTCACCGCACGCCATGCAAAGGCATCCGTTCCGACCACCGACATTGCATCCTACACAGGACGTGCATGGCTCGGCATCGACTGCGGCTCCACAACGACAAAGCTCGTTGTCATGAGTGAGGACAACGCACTGCTGTATCAATATTACGCATCCAATCAAGGCAATCCCGTGGAAATCATCCGCGGGGAACTGCAGAAGATCTATGCCCTCTGCGGCGACCGCATCACGCTCTGCGGATCGGCTGTCACGGGATATGGGGAGGAGCTCATCAAGAGTGCCTTCGGCGTGGATCTTGGGATTGTTGAAACTATCGCTCACTTTACAGCGGCGAAATACTTCCTTCCCGAAGTTGATTTCATTCTCGATATCGGCGGACAGGACATCAAGTGCTTCCGTATCGCAAACGGCGCAATCGACTCAATCATGCTCAACGAAGCGTGCTCCTCCGGCTGCGGCTCCTTCCTTGAAACCTTTGCAAAGAGCATGGGCTTTACTGCCGCAGAATTTGCCAACCGAGGCAGATTCTCTACACATCCCGTCAATCTCGGTACCCGCTGTACCGTCTTTATGAACTCTTCGGTAAAACAGTCCCAAAAGGACGGTGCATCCCCCGAGGACATTTCCGCAGGACTCTGCATTTCTGTTGTCAAAAATGCCATTTACAAGGTCATCCGCGTCAACTCGGCGGAAGAGCTCGGTCGTCATGTCGTTGTACAGGGCGGTACGTTCTACAATGACTGCGTTCTGCGTGCGTTTGAGCGCGAGCTTGGCAATGAGGTCATCCGCCCACAGATTGCCGGTCTGATGGGTGCCTACGGTGCCGCGCTGTATGTCAAGAATCACGCATTGACGGAATCCACCCTTCTGCCGCAGAGCGCACTGGAAACCTTCAGCCATACTGCAGCCGCAACGGTATGCAAGCGCTGTACCAATCATTGCCGTCTGACGATCAATACCTTCTCCGGCGGCAGACGCTTTATCTCCGGCAATCGCTGTGAACGCGGTGCGGGAGCGGAAACTGCTGACACAGCACTTCCGAATCTGTATGCATACAAACGCGATTATCTCTACGGTTTGCAGTCGAAACCCGGTACCCGCGGTACAATCGGTCTTCCGATGGCGCTCGGCATGTATGAGCTTGTCGTTCTGTGGCATACAATTTTCACGGAACTCGGTTATGAGGTCGTTCTGTCCTCGCCCTCCCGTCGATCTACATACGAAAAAGGGCAGTTCTCGATTCCGTCCGATACGGCCTGCTATCCCGCGAAGATCATGCACGGTCACATTGAGGAGCTGATCGAGCGCGGCGTGGATACGATCTTCTATCCGTGTCTGTCCTACAACATCGACGAGCATCAGTCCGCAAACCACTATAACTGCCCCGTCGTGGCTTATTATTCCGAGCTTTTGCACGGCAATATGGACTCCCTTGCAAAGACGGATTTCTTCTATCCGTATCTGAATCTCGATTCCGAAAAGATTCTCAGCCGTACGCTGTCCCGCGCATTCCGCGAAAAAGGAACGCCGATTGCCGACGGTGAGATCAAAAAGGCTGTCCGTGCAGGCTTTGCCGCATATCACAAGTACATGGACGATGTCCGCACAGAGGGTCAGCGCGCCCTTGCATATGCAAGAACACACGGCAAACGCGTGATGATTCTTGCCGGCAGACCGTACCACATCGATCCGGAAATCGGTCACGGCATCGATGGTCTTGCAGCCTCGCTCGGTTTTGTCGTTGTTTCCGAGGATTCCGTATCCGAGCTTGCACAGTCTCCCTCTTTGCATGTCCTCAATCAGTGGACCTATCACGCACGCCTGTACCGTGCCGCCATGTTTGCATCACAGAATCCCGACGTGGAACTGGTGCAGCTTGTCTCGTTCGGCTGCGGCATTGATGCCATCACAACCGATGAGGTTCGAGAAATCCTCGAATCCCGCGGAAAATTCTATACCCAGCTGAAAATCGATGAAATCACCAATCTCGGTGCGGTCAAGATCCGCCTGCGCTCCCTGATGGGCGCCCTTGATGACCGCGATTCCGATCAACGGAAAGGAGGAGAAGCATGAGCCGAAAACAGATTCCGGGACAGGATTATATTTCCTTTACCAAGGAAATGAAGAAGGATTATAAGATTCTCGTTCCGATGATGCTCGAAATGCATTTCAAGCTCCTTTGCGGCGTTCTGCGCAATTACGGCTATGATGTGGAACTGCTGGAAACCACAGGTCCGCATATCGCGGAAGAAGGTCTGCGTCATGTCCACAACGATGCCTGCTACCCTGCAATCATCGTCATCGGTCAGTTCATCGATGCCATCAAGTCGGGAAAGTATGATCCCGATAAAACCGCGCTCGTCTTCTTCCAGACAGGCGGTGGGTGCCGTGCTTCCAACTATGTGTCCCTTCTGCGCAAAGCACTCAAAAAAGCA
>JAZTZC010000295.1:0-6075 GCA_045637265.1 Eubacteriales bacterium
CGACGCCATGTTCGGTCTGGGCGGCTGGTGGAGCTTCGAGCTTGCCGGTACGCACGGTACGTTCTGCATCGAAAACTGCGTTGAAAAGCTGACCTACTGGAAGCAGGGTCAGGAACCGACCGTTACCAACACCGGTATCACCGACTTCGGCGCAACCTTCCCGATCCGTATTCATGCATTCTACGAAGACCTGTCCAACAACGTCCCGCTGGAACACCTCCGTGCTTCCGGACGCGATGCGCTCGCAACGATGGAATACATCTTCGCGGCAATCGAATCCTACGAAAACGGCGGCGAAATCGTTCGTCCGCATGCCCTCCCGGCATACCACGGCGATCCGTTTATCATTCATTGATTGTTTCTGCACATACAACAGACTGCTGTGTATACCTTGTTCGGTATGCACAGCAGTGCTTTTATTGGCTTATTCCTTGCAGGAAAACAATGGGAGCATTGACAAAATCCGTGGGCTGTGATATAATCAAACCATCAGAAAGCTGACTGTTTGGAAAGGATGATAACCACCATGACCAACCGCGAAAACTATCTCGGTATTGCAAGACGGCAGGGATATGAATATATGCCTGTCCATTTTTCCATGTGTCCCAGCTTGCAGAAGCGATTCAACGAGTATCTGGAAGACCATCCGATGTTCATTCCCGAGGGTCCGTCTCATGTCGGTTCTTTGCCGATGATCTGCGCAAAGCCCGAGGATTTTCTGCCGTATTTTGCACACCATCCTCTGAAACCCGGTGCTTCGATTGACAATTGGGGTGTTGCACACGAAATCGGTTCCGCCGCGGCCTTTCATATGACCCATATGCGTCATCCGATGGAGGACTTTGACTCCGTGGAGCAGATACAGTCGTATCCGTTTCCCGTGTTTTCCGCTGTGGGCGCGGAAGAACAGAGGGCGCAGGTCGAAGCATTCCATGCGGCGGGAAGAGCCGTACAGGGCGGACTTGGATGTTCCATCTGGGAACAGGCGTGGTATCTGCGCGGCATGGAGAATCTGTTCTGCGATATGATGAGCGAAGATCCCATGGCGGAGCTTCTGCTCGACCGTGTGACGGATATTGCAGTTCTGCAGATGGAATGTCTTGCACGTGCAGGTGTTGATTCCGTGTACTTCGGCGACGACATCGGCATGCAGCATACACTCATGATGAGCGAAGACCTCTACTGCACGTGGCTCAAACCGCGGCTGAAGCGTCTGATCGATGCTGCAAAGGCGATCAAGCCCGATATCATTATCATTTACCATTCCTGCGGACATATCAATGAGTTCATTCCGCATCTGATCGATGCAGGTATTGACGTGCTCAATCCTGTACAGCCGGAGAGCATGGAGTTCCGTGAAATTCACCGTGAATACGGCGAGCGCCTGTCGTTCCACGGTACGATCGGTACGCAGTCGGTCATGCCGTTCGGAACACCCGCCCAGGTGCGGCAGAAGGTCTTTGAAAACCTTGACATTGCAGGAAAAAAAGGTGGCCTTTTTGTTGCGCCGACACACCTTTTGGAACCCGATGTGCCGATTGAAAACATTGTGGCGTATATTCGGGCTTGTGCAGAGTACACCAATCGGTAACCGATCAGAATCACATACAAAACCGGGACAATCCGATGCTGTGACAGAGTTCTATCATCCGCATCGGATTTTCTTCTTCTGAAATTGTCAGAAAGGACGGCTGTCCATAAGCAAGGTCAAGGACAGCGAAAACGATATGCATGATACAACCTATGATCTGAAATCAAAACATTCGGTACAGAAAACCACCGATCTGCTGCCGGGACACGATCTATATTTCGGAACACCGCTGCATCAGCCATGGGCGGGATTGCCGCTCGGTGACGGAGATACCGGTTCCCTTGTCTGGATGGAGCGTGACGGGATTCATATTCACATCGGCAAAACTGATCTGTGGCAGGATGCGCCTCCCGGTACAACCTATGACGATACCTGCTATGCGTCCGGCTGGGAGGAGTGTCACACCATGCAGAAGCACGCGGGTGAGATCACGGTGCGTTTTGACAGCCCGCTGTTTGACTATATGTACCAGAAAGCATATCATGCACGGCTGGCACTTGCCGATGCACATGCGGAACTGCATGCGGATACGCCGTTTGGGACGGTAGATGCCCGTGTTTTTGCGTCCTCTGAGGCTCATACAACGGTTATGCATCTGCATCTGACCTCGGGAGAGGGCGAAGCTCCCGAAATCCGTCTGGCGCGATGGGGCAGCAGAACGCTGTGGAAATGGTACGGACAGCAGAAAAAAGCTCCCGAGCTTGGGCTTGACGGCACGGAATCGATTGTGACTGAGCATCGGATGTACATCATACAGACGCTGAACGCCACGAAATTCTGTGTAGGGCTTGCTATGGTCTGTGATACCACACCGCGTCTGTATGAACGCAAAAACTGTCACGAGAGCTTCTGGCTGATGCCGCGCAGAACCGAATATGATATCACACTGTACTGGACGGTACAGACCGGGGAAACGACGGACGAAGCGAAAACCGCTTGTGATCGCGCGCTTGACCATGCACTCTGTGTAGGTGAGGAAGCATTGTTTGATATGCACAGCCGCGCATGGACGGAATTCTGGAATCAATCGTATGTCCATATAGCCGACGATTATTTGGAAAATCTCTATTATCTCTACCTTTACTACATGAACAGCGAGAGCCGCGGTGCGTATCCTCCGCATTTTACGCAGGGTGTCTGGGGATGGTATCACGATTATCTGCCGTGGGTATTCTATTTCCATTACAATATGCAGCATCTGTATGCGCCGCTTGATGCCGCAGGGCATGGCGAGCTTGGCAGCAACTATTACGATATGCGCAGAAACGGACTCGATATCGCTCGGCTCTATGCACAGATTGCGAAAGGCGGAAAAAACGGCGCGTTCTACCACGATGTTTGTGACCGATATGCTCGCGGTGCGGACTGGCACATGAACAATGTTTCCTGCGCGTCGCAGATCGGAATGCAGATGTACCGTCATTATCGCTTTACCGGGGATGAGGCATTTTTACATTCACACGCTCTGCCCGTTATGCATGCGGCGGCAGAATACTATCTCGATATTCTGGAGATGGATTCGGACGGGCTTTATCATACGCATGATACCACCTGTTATGAAGGGAATCTTCTGCTCAACGACACGATTACCGACAATGCGATGATCCGTGCACTGTTTTCTGCACTTATCCCACATACTGAGGATGAAGCTCTGCGCGGCAGATATGAGGATGTGCTTTCCCATCTGCCGTCGTTTGAAACTGTACCTCTGACGCTTGGCAATGACTGGGACGGAGCACATTTTCTGTTCGGCGTCGGCAAGGGAAGGATACCTGTCGGATGCGGTGAGGTCTTTTCTATAGGCTATGACAGCGACGGCAAGCGGTATCGAAAAACATTCGGTACCACAGATCCGGAACCGGATCAACTTGGCGATGATGCGTTCCCCGATGCTGAACTTGCACCGCTGTATCCGTCCGGTGTTCTTGGCTTGAAGGATCGCGGGACGCATTTCTTTGAAACAATGCAGAATCAGATTCTGCTGCATCCGTATATCTATGCGCATTGGGGCATGCTGCCGATTTTCTGTGCACGCATGGGTATGGCAGATGAATTTCTGGAAGCATCACATCGCGCCATCGATGCGTTCCAACATTTTCCGTGCGGTTTCAACGTGGAAAATGACGGCGAATTTCCGGCTGTCGGTAAGTTTTTGAATGTTTATAATACGCTGACGGACGATCACTCCAAACTGCGTCAGGATGAATTCATTCACTTTGATTTTGAAACGATTCCCGTCATCATACAGGGTCTGACAGATGCGCTTCTGCAGAGCCATGAAGGCTGTGTGCGTATCTGTCCTGCCATCCGTGCAAAGGATCCTGTTTCGTATTCATTGTTTGCGGAAGGCGGTTTCTCCGTTTTTGCAGAAGTGTCACAGGACTGCTGTGTCATTGCAGTAACCTCTCTGCGCGGGAATCCGTTGTACCTCGATTTACCTGCGTATCTTGATCGCGATGCAATCTATGCATACCGCGCAGAACAGGATGCGGAATTTGTGCCGTGCGACAGGAAGATCATGGTACGCGGGCAGGATCATCTTCTTGATTTCTCCGATCTGCGGACAGGCGAGACGGTTCTGATCACTGCTGTCCCGCTTGAGAAACTGGCATTGGGTAAGGGAAAGGTGTCCGTACCGAATGATGATATGAAGCTGCACGGTACCGCTTATCTCGGGCTTCCGCGGTTGTTGCGGCCATGATTGTCGGTGTCAATACACGATTGCCTTACCGAAATGCTGATTTTATCGCATTTCCCGTTCGCACAAAAAAATATAGCAATCATGAGAAAACTATTGATTTTTTCATGATTTTGTTGTATAATATATCACATAATATGGGGTTCTGTCCGCATTTTACCATTTGAGGTTGTCAGTGGTACGGGATGCGGTCTGTCCCATATGGAAACAGAAATGCAGCTGATGTGGGAAGAGTGCCCGTCTTCCGCAGATGTACAGCATATCATGATTAATAAGGAGGAATGGCATATCAAAACGAAATTCAACCTTCTGCGCCGTATGACCGTATGGGTCGTGACTGCGGCAATGCTCCTGACTTCACTGCCGCTGTTGACAGTACCGATTGAGGCGGCAACCATTTCGAATGAGTATACCTATGTTTTGGAAGTCAAGACAGCAAATGTAAAGAATGCAAAAACAGACAACGATGTCTATTGAATCGTCAAAGATGCAAATGGAAATGAGCGTTCTTTCCTGCTTGACAATAAGGGCGATGACTTCAAAAAAAATTCTTGGGGTACATACAACCTGAAAATGGATCTGCAGCCGTGGGAAAACCATGCTGTCGGTTTCCAGCACAAGAAGGGTATCGATGCCGTCATGATCGAGCAATTTAAGTTCCATCTCCCTGACGGGACCGTGTATCAGAAAACCATCAATACATGGTTCAATAAGTACAAAAAAACCTATAGTGTCGCGGGCACAACCGACAGACGGGTCACCGTAAAGGGTGATTTCGATAAAACATTTGGAAGCACCTACTACTATGATGCGAATGCTACCGCTGCCAATCAGGATATTACCTTATCATGGAACGGCACGGTAAGCGATCAGTATTTCAGCGATTATAACTTTTTTAATTACACCGGTGCTGTCGATATCACGTTTTCCGCATCCGGCAAGGCTTATAATGGATCCTCCATTAATATGACAGTTTTGGAAGATAACGGGTTTACAAAACTACAGAATAATGGTGGCAGCAATAGCAACAATAAATATTGCAACGGTATTGTGCTCAATACAAAAACAGTATCCGAAAAATCAGGGATGACTCTTCTTGAATATATGAAGAAAAACGGCATATTCAAGATGACGCTGACCGCAACGCTGGACTATGAGTATGATTACGATGAGTACATTTCACACAGCAAAACAGTGACGATTTACAGAAAAGCTTTTACACTCGGAAATGCATCTGCAGTCACAACAGCGTATTCACCGGCGAAGGATTATTATTTCTATAATTCCAATGCGGCTTACAGCACATTTGAGGTTAAGATTCCGATCGAAAGCCGTGACAATTACGATGCAGCGACGGTTGCGAAGTCTCTTGCGACTAATATTAAAAACGATACGGTTAAGGCAAGAGTCTATTACGGTGAAACAGGTACGAACGATTATGTTGTGCCGACAGATGCATATAGCAAGGGCAGCGATGTGTATCTAAAGTGCAAAACGCCGGTTGGATTCAACAATCCCGATAACGGTCGAATTGGTATTACCGTGCAGTTAGAGGATGCCAAAGCGACCTACAACAGTCAGACCTATTGGCTTGATACAGATGGCAGCAATTACTCGTCCAATATTTCTACGCACAAGGTTGATACTATGGGTGTTGAACTTGTGATCAAAGATGACGCTGCGTTGAATCAATATCAGAAGACACACTCCTTCAGTATTAAAGAGACCAATGAAAAGGTCTACGTTGAAAACAGCAACAGCACCAGATCAGAGGGTTACTTCTCCT
>JAZTZC010000296.1:0-3039 GCA_045637265.1 Eubacteriales bacterium
GCAAGGGTCAGAACCTTGCCGGAAATTGCATCGACAATGATAGCCGGAATCAGGCCGTTTTCGTCAAATTTCAGTTGTTCGATAGTCATAGGAATCGTTTCCTTTCAAATTCTCATGGGAATACCCTCATTGGCAAGCGTACGCTTCAGGTCGGGGATCGCAACCTCGCCGAAGTGGAAAATGGACGCCGCAAGACCGGCATCGACTTTGGGCAGTGTCTTGAACAGTGTGACAAAGTCATCCGCGCCGCCCGCACCGCCGGATGCAATGACGGGAACATCAACAGCATTGCAGACCGCATCCAGCATCTCAATGTCAAATCCTTTTTTGACACCGTCTGTATCAATGCAGTTGAGAACGACCTCACCCGCGCCGTTGTCAACACAGCGCTTGATCCAGGAGATCGCCTCCATGCCGGTGTTTTCCCGTCCGCCTTTTGCAAAGACACGGAACACGCCGTCCACGCGCTTGACGTCAGCGGAAATAACGACGCACTGGTCGCCGTAGCGCTTTGCCGCTTCATAGACGAGATCGGGATTGCGGATGGCACCGGAGTTGACGGATACCTTGTCCGCACCGCACTTGAGTACGCGATCGAAATCGTCCAGCGTATTGATGCCGCCGCCGACGGTCAGCGGAATGAAGATCGTGCGCGCGACCTCACAGAGAATGTCGGTGAACAGCGCACGTCCCTCAGCCGATGCGGTAATGTCGTAGAAAACCAGCTCATCCGCACCGCAGTCGGAATAATATTTTGCAAGCTCGACGGGCGAGGAAACGTCGTTCAGCCCAAGGAAGTTGACACCCTTGACAACACGACCGTTCTTTACGTCAAGACAAGGAATGATACGTTTTGTAATCATTTGGATACCTCAATTGCTTCTTTGAGATTGATGGCGCCGGTATAATATGCCTTTCCGATGATCGCACCGTGCAGACGCATTTTTGCAAGCGCCGTAACATCGTCAATCGTCGATACACCGCCCGATGCAATGAAGTCGATTGCATACGTCTCGGAAAGATGGCGGTACAAATCGCGGTTGGTACCGATCATCGCGCCGTCACGGGAAATGTCGGTGCAGATCATCGTTTTCACACCGATATCCTGCATCTTCGACACAAAATCATCGACGGTCAGTTGGGACTTTTCCGTCCAGCCCTTGATTGCGGCATACCCGTCCTTGAAGTCGGCACCGACGGCGATATGGGCACCGTAGGTCTTGACGGCTTCACGCAGGAACGCTTCGTCGGTGACAGCGGCAGTGCCGAGGATCACGCGGTCGACACCGGCTGTGAGATACGCATCAATGACAGCCATCGAGCGGATACCGCCGCCGACCTCGGTGAACAGATCGGTGTTTTCCACAATGTGTTTGACAACGGACAGATTCGGTGTTTCGCCCGATTTTGCGCCTTCCAGATCAACAAGGTGGAGGTGTGATGCACCCTGCGCGGCAAAGTCATACGCAATCTCAATCGGATTTTCGGAATAAACCGTCATTTGTGCGTAGTCGCCCTTGTAAAGACGAACCGCCTTTTTTTCAAACAGATCAATTGCGGGATAAATAAACATCACTTATCCCTCCCTTTTGTATTCGACAAACGCGCGGAGAATGTTCAGCCCCACAGGACCGCTCTTTTCCGGGTGGAACTGACAGCCAAAGACGTTGTCATTTGCAACCGCCGCCGTCAGATACGCGCCGTATTCGGTATCGGCAATGACGGAATCCTCACAGTCCATCGCCGCATAGGAATGAACAAAATAAACGTAGTCGCCGTCCTTGATATACTTGAACAGCGGGGACTCGCCATGGAAGCGGAGCGCGTTCCAGCCGATCTGCGGAATCTTGAGATCCGCGGGAATCTTTTCGGCAATCGGACGAACCTCACCGGGAATCAGACCAAGACCCTTGTGCTCACCGTATTCAAAGCTTTTATCAAAGAGCATCTGCATACCAAGGCAGATACCGAGCAGGGGCTTGCCTGCTTTTGCTTCTTCGATCACAACTTGGTCAAGACCTGTCGCGCGGAGCTTGTTTGCCGCATCCTCAAAGGCACCGACACCGGGCAGAAGAATGTGATCGGCAGAACGCAGAACATCCGCATCGGAGGTCACAACGACATCCGCACCGATGGCATCCAGCGAGCTTTTCAGCGAAAAGAGATTGCCGACACCGTAGTCAACGATTGCTACCATATCAGAGTACCCCTTTCGTTGACGGAATTTCATCGGCAAACGCCGCATCGACGGAAACAGCCTGACGCAGTGCGCGACCGACCGCCTTGAATGTACCTTCAATGATATGATGGGAATTTTCGCCCGCCATCTGACGAATATGAAGCGTGCAGGCAGCAGTACGGACAAACGCCAGCCAGAATTCCTTGACCAGCTCACAGTCAAAGGTACCGACCTTCTCTGTCGGAATGTCGAGCGCATAACCGAGGTATGCTCTGCCCGACAAATCCACAGCGGCGCAAATCAATGTTTCGTCCATCGGCAGCATCAGAGAGCCGTAGCGGACAATGCCGCGCTTATCGCCAAGGGAGTCGGAAAACGCCTGACCGAGTACGATGCCGATATCCTCAACCGTGTGATGGTCGTCGACTTCGGTGTCACCGTGACAGATGACCGTCAGGTCAAATCTGCCGTGACGCGCAAACAGCGTCAGCATGTGATTTAAGAACCCACAGCCGGTGTTGATTTCCGACTTGCCGGTACCGTCGAGATTGAGGGACAGCGCGATATCGGTTTCCGCTGTTGTTCTCTTGATTTCGGATGTTCTCATTGGCATCCTCCTGTGATTTCTTTCAGTGCATCGATCAGCGCCTGCATCTGCTGCATGGAACCGACCGTGATGCGGTTATAATCCTTGATTTTTTCAAGCGTGAAGTGACGGACGAGAATTCCGCGCGCACGAAGTTCACGGTAGATTGTATCGCCGTCGATCGAATTGTGCTTTGCAAAGATGAAGTTCGTCATCGAATCGGGCATACAAAAACCGAGTGTCTTTAACTGCGCCATCGTCCATGCGCGGTTTT
>JAZTZC010000297.1:0-14903 GCA_045637265.1 Eubacteriales bacterium
GGCTTCGATGTGTGAGCAGATGGCAGTCAGCTATTCGCTGTTTGCCGATCAGATTCCGCCCGAAGATCGGGAAACCATTGCAAGACGGACATGGGAATGCGGCATTGCACCGCTGATCCGTGATTGGGCTGCCCCGGGACATAAGGTGCATGCCTTTGACACCATGGGGCACAACTGGTGGCCTGTTTGTGTCGCATCGGGCGCATTTGCGGGAATTGTCATGCAGGACGATCTTGTCGGATATGGCATTGATGACGCACCTGCACTGATTCAGATGGCCGTTGACGGTCTTGCCGCATGGTTTGCCTATGCAGGAAACCCGATGAATGTCAAGCCTGCTTCCTTTGACTGCGGTGCGTTTTATGAAGGCGTGACCTATGTTGATTACCTTCTGCATGAATATCTGCAGTTTGCCATTGCCTACCGTGCGATCACGGGACGCCATCCGTTTGATGATACGCAGTATTTATGTGACTGCGCCGATTTCCTTGTCCATTCCTCCTATCTCTCCACCAAAGGAGAACGCGATTACTATCTTGCGTTCGGTGATGCGGACGGATACGGTTTTCTGTATGCACCGATGCTTTTGCTGCGTTACGGCATTGATCATCCCGGTCTGCGTTGGCTGGTACAAAATTCAGACAACCAAAGTGCCGAGGCGCTTCTGCGTCTGAGCACATATGAAGCTGTGTACGATAAGCCCGCATATCCGCCGATACCGACTTCTGTCTGCTATGACCACGTCGGATGGGCGATTTTCCGAGACAACTGGGGTAAGGACAGCACTTTGCTTGCCGTCAAATGCGGCGATACCTGGAACCATGCACATGCCGATGCGGGACATTTTGTGCTGTATCGGAACGGAATCAATGAAATTTACGACTCCGGCAGTCCGGCCTCTTATTCCAATCCGCGCTATATTCCGTATTACACGGATTCGATAGGACACAATACCGTTCTGTTCGAGGGCAGAGGACAGGACTTCCGTGATAACTATAAAAATCATGCCCACAATCCCGGAAAGCTGTACAATTTTGTTGACAAGCCCGGTTTCCGCTATGTCGTCGCTGATATCTCCGGCCCGATGAGCCGATATTTCCGCAAGCATCACCGCCATTTTGTCTGGGTTGACGGCGCGATTGTTATTTACGATGACATCGAGTGCTACGATTGCGGACGCGTCAGCTTTGTCCTGCATGCCGAGGAGGTGAACTGCCATCGGATGCTGACACCGCATACGACGGAGATCCATGAGGGCTGGATCGATCTCGGACATGCCAGAGGGGAATTTGAGAAGCCCTATAAGCGCTATACGATCAACACCGACACCGAAGGTCATGCAAAGTTCGTTTCCGTCCTCGTTCTGGATGAATCCATAACACCGATCTATGAGGAAGTTGAAAACTCGTATTGTACGGCTCCCGAGGAAACGAAGGAATCCTACCGTCTGACGCTTGGCAAAACGGTGGTCTACATCAATACCCGTGCGGACGGCAAGGTCGTACACCGCAACTGCGACAATCTGTTTGACGGCATTTATACCGATGCGGAAATCATGCTCTGTAAGAATGGCATGCCGTATGCCGTCGTCAACGGTTCTGTTGTCAGAGAGGGAAAAGAAGGCAGATGGGCACTTGATGTCTGGGCGCGCATCACCGATACCATTCCGGGAAACGATCTGCGAACCACAACAGAATCCCTGTAACAGTTCCGGGACAGACGATGCCCGGTCTCAATAAATTCTCGAAAGTGAGGAACTATTCTATGAAAAACAGACTCGACCGATCCAAATTCTTCCTCGGCACATACATTCTGCAGCCGTATGCGCGTACGGAAGCCCATATCAAGGATCTTGCAGATGCAGGCATCGATGTTGTCATGTGTATGCAGTCCGATTATAAGGCGCTTGACCTGTTTGCAAAGTACGGCGTCGGTGCGATTGTCAACGATGTGCTCCCCGGCTGGTGGGGCGGTGACGGCGACCGTGCAGGTACGATGCACAAGATCAATACCTGGGACAAGTACGAAGCGGGTGCGGCAAAGTTCGTCGACCATCCTGCCATCGTCGGTATCGACACGGGCGATGAACCGTCGGCGCTTGACTTCCCGTATTACGGACGTGTCATGGACTTTACCGAGAAGCACTTCCCGGGTCAGTTTGCATATCTGAACCTGTATCCCAATTACGCATCCGTCTCGCAGAACAATGCAACGGAAACCGTCAACCAGCTCGGTACGCCGACCTATGCAGAACATATCGCGGAATACTGCAAGCATGTCGGCACAGACTACATCTGCTATGACTTCTATATGTATTCCGCATCCGTTGCGGGCGCATATGAAAACCTCCGCATTGTTGCCGATGCCGCACGCGACACGGGTCGTTCCATGTGGATCGTTCTGCAGGTCAACTCCAATAAGCCTGACATCTGGATCACCGAAAATCAGCTTCGCTTCCAGGCATATACCGCCATGGCATTCGGTACGGAATCCATCATCTGGGCATGCTGGACCGCAGGCTGGTGGCACAATCAGGTCGTCGATGCAAACGGCGAAAAGACACAGCAGTATGAAAAGCTCAAGACCGTCAACCATGAGATCAAGGGCTTTGCCGATACCTATATGAAGTACCGCCGTACCTCGACGCACTTCATCGGATTTGGTGATCACCATCCCGAACTTGCGAAGCTCGCATATGAGCCGAAGGAATCTCTGTCTACCGGTATTTTCTTTGACGTGACCGCACCCCAGCCGATCGTAGTCGGTCAGATGGTCGCAAAGAACGCCGATGACGGTTATGCGCTGATGATCGCCGCAGCGGACGACGCTCAGGATGTCGATCCCAAGTCCTACGAGGTGACCTTCCGTGTTTATGACCGCGTTGTCACGGTTTATCGCGGCAATACCGCAGAAGTCCTCCTGCCCGATGCAGACGGTATCTATCATGTCCCGATGACCTCCTGTGCAGGCGCACTTGTTACCGCGAAATAAAATCCGTTCCGATACAACAAACACCCGATCCGTATGTGATCGGGTGTTGTATTTTGGGTGGAGAGTCTTTACTGACCGCAGCAGAACTGGTTCTTTGCGGTCTGCAGCTTCTGCTCGTCGGCACATTCGGTCTGATACCAGCCGCGGCTGTGCATTTCGTCGAACAGTTCTTCCTGAATCTGATGCTCCTCACAGAGGATGTTCATGACGCAGGCGCGGACATCGGGGGTTGCCGCTTCACATGCGAATTCATTGTAGTGGCCCGTGGCATACTTCTGTGTGTTCAGGGCATCGGCAAGACGGTCCTTATCGGAAAAATTACCGTTGACAGGCATGAAAACAACTCCTCTCTCTTATTTTAACTGTGCATACAGCGCATCATAATGCTTCTGATGGCGTGATGCGATTTCGGTATAACGCTTCTGCAGAGACAGATCGTTTGTCTCGCCGGCATAGGTGTGGAATTTCTTGACAAGATTTTCTTCCAGATGGAGCTGGTCTTCAATCGAACCAAGCTCTTTTGTGGTAATGACTGCCATAGTTCATAACTCCGTTTCATTGGATTGCGGATCGCAGGATATCCGCAGATACAGTATGTATGACACCGACCGTTTCCATGCGCGGAAACCGATGGAAAAATTTTTGTAACCGTTTTTCAGCCATCGCATACAATGTTAGAGGAGCGAGCGAAACAAACCGCGAAGCTCCTGCACACACCAAAAACCAATCAGACCGACCCAATGGAGGTTTCTTATGAGCTGCCTTTGCAATCTCTTCGACGGCGACAACATGTGGTGGATCATCATTATCCTGCTCCTTATTCTTTTCTGCAGCGCCTGCGGCTAATGGATACAACGGCTGCGGATGCGTCAATACCCGCTGTAATGGCGGATGCGCATCCAACAGCTGGAACAATAACGGATGTGGAAATGATACCCCCTGCCGCAGATGCGGATGCAATGACTGATCGGTGCATCGACGCTGATCTGATCCATTGAACCGCGAACGCCCGCCACGGAAGACGAACTTCTGTGACGGGCGTTATTTGTATTATTTGAAGAAACGGAGCTTGAAGTACGCAAGATACTGATTCCAGTCCTCACGCGAGAAGTAGTGCGTGCCGAAGCGGCAGTGGTAGTGTACCCGTCCCTTTGCAAGGCGGAAGGACTCACCCGCATTCGGATAGCGGTCGAGCGGGAGTCCGTTGTCCTGCGTAAGCTCTGCGGCATCGGGAACCACGCCGGTGTCGAGGAATTCGTCCAGCTGTGCGATGAGTGCTGCATTCATGAATTCTCTTGCAGGGTCAGCCCAGGAGTCCTCCCATGCGGAACCGATGCAAAGTGCACGCGGTGCGATCAGCGCGGTCAGGAAGTGCTGGTCAAACGGCATGTCGTATTCGCGGTCCGCATACTGACGGTAGTTCGGGCAGAACCAGAACGGGAAGACACGGGAGATGACCTCAACCGTTTCGCCGACCTTGCTGCGCGTGATGGCAGCACCGGAACAGCCGGAGTCGTTGGAGCAGGCACCTGCAAAGCGGTCGTCAAAGGCTGCCGTAACAAGCGCGGTCTTGCCAAGACGCGAGTGACCCGCAACAAAGATCTTATCGGTAAAAATATCGTCGCGGCGCTGCAGTACGTCCATCAGACGGGAGAGCGCGTATGCCCACATGCGAATCTTACCCCATGCGGTCGGTGTGCGGTTGCCTTCTTCTGTGCCGTATTCCGGATAGTGACCGGCAAGACCATTGGTATAATCGCCGTTGTCGGAGGTGATGTCTTCATAGTAGACCTGTACTGCGGCAAAGCCCTGGTCGGTGATCTCCTCGAGCGGGAAATACTGATCGGGAACGAGCGGACGGAAGTTGATATGGATGACCAGCGGTACCTTGCTGCGGTTCAGAGAATTGCTTGAGGGAATACCGATCGGGTAGTTCGGACGGAAGAAGCAGACAGGGAAGGAAAATTCGCCCATCGGAGTCGGGAACGTGACGTCAAAATATTCCGCTGTGACCTTGCCCGCGCACATCTTGGGGTTTTTTGCACGGGTTTCCTTGCAGGTGACGACAGACGGATCATCAATCTCGTTGGTCAGGGCACCACCCGGCGCATAACCGTATTCGTTTTCAGAGAGGATTTTGCGCAGTTCGGTGCGGCGGGCTTCCCAGCTTTCGGGTGTGACGGCGGTACCGTCGATGTGCGTATAAAGATCCGGCAGAGCGCGCAGATCGATTTCGTTTTTCAGAAGAGTCATGATGAACTCCTTTCATGGGATAGTTTGGGGTATGTATTTCTGCGCAGAACCGTTATTTTCTGTGCAGAAAACGCTGTTCAAAGTAGGAAAGATAACGGTTCCAGTCCTCTCGCGAGAAGTAGTGCGTACCGGGGCGGCAATGGTAGTGTACATTTCCGCCGCCGAGCAGAAATGTTTCATCCGCATTCGGATAGCGGTCAAGCGGCAGTCCGTTGTCCTGTGTCAGACAGGCAAGATCCGCGATGACACCCGTTTCAAGGAAGTGATTGAGCTGTGCGATGATCGCCGCATTCAGAAATTCTCTTGCGGGATCAGCCCAGGAGTCCTCCCACGCAGAGCCGATGCACAGCGCACGCGGCGCGATGAGTGCCGTCAGAAAATGCTGGTCAAACGGCATGTCGTATTCGCGGTCTGCATACTGACGGTAGTTTGGACAGAACCAGAATGGGAAGATGCGGGAGATAACCTCGACGGTCTCACCGATCTTATCTCTGGTGATCGCGGCACCGGAACAGCCGGAGTCGTTGGAGCAGGCACCTGCAAAGCGGTCGTCAAATGCCGCTGTGACAAGTGCGGTCTTGCCAAGGCGCGAATGACCCGCAACGAAGATCTTGTCTGCCGCAATGTCATCGCGGCGCTCGAGCACATCCATCAGACGGGAGAGCGCATATGCCCACATGCGAAGCTTACCCCATGCGGTCGGTGTGCGGTTTCCTTCTTCTGTGCCGAATTCCGGATAGTGACCGGCAAGACCATTGGTATAGTCGCCGTTATCGGAGGTGATGTCCTGATAATAAACCTGAATTGCGGCATAACCCTGATCGGTGATCTCCTCAAGCGGGAACAGTACGTCGGGAACGAGCGGACGGAAGTTGATGTGAATGACCAGCGGCATCCGATCACCGAACACGGAGTGTTTCGGACGGAAGAACCGGACGGGGAAGGAAAATTCACCCGTCGGTGTCGGGAAGACGACATCGAAAAATTCACCCGTGACCTTGCCTGCACACATATCGGTATCGGGTTTGTGGGTCTCACGGCAGGTGACGACGGACGGGTCGTCAAGCTCGTTTGAGAGTTTTCCGCCCGGCGCATAACCGTATTCGTGTTCCGCAAGGATCTTGCGCAGCTCGGCGCGGCGGGTCTCCCAACTTTCGGGTGTGACGGCGGTACCGTCGATGTGCGTATACAGATCCGGCAGGGCGCGCAGATCGATTTCGTTTTTCAGAAGCGTCATGTTATTTTTTCTTTGGATCAGTCAAAGCAAATGGGCGTATTGGAAACAGCGGAACGCGGTTCTGCCATGTAGTCAGCGACGGTCTCACGCCACTTGTTGTAGTGCTCGGTCGTCTTATGGAATGCGACGGCATCTGCATCGGCAAAGACCTCATACAGCGTAAAGCGGGTCGGGTCATCCTTGTTCCACAGTACGTCGAAGCGGACGTTGCCGGGTTCCTTGCGGGTGTTGTTGTGATTATAGGTCGTGATTTCCTTGAACTGCTCGATGAATTCGGGCTTGACGTGAACGGATACGAGATTGGCGATCATGATAGGTATCTCCTTTGATATAATTTGGTTGGTTTCAGTATATCACAGAATTGATAAATTGGCAAGGGTTTGCAGAAAATAATACTTGATTTTTTTCATGCGGTATGATATTATATAAATGAAATATCATTGAAAAACAGGGGGAATGTTGACAATGAAACTGCAAAATTATACGATCATGCCTCTGGATACCGACCATCTGGAGGAAATCTGCGAAGATATCCGACTTCAGTACGAAAACGGAACGGCAACCTGTGCCTTGTTTATGATGACGCTCGTTCCCGAAGGAAATCCGCCCGTTGATAAGGTTGGGATCCTGTGCCAAAAATATGACCTGTTCCGCGACCGCCTTGCGGAAATGGGACTCGGAAGCGGTGTTCTGGTGCAGGCAAGCATCGGACACGGCTGGGTACTGTCGGAAATGTATCCGTATCAATCCTACACCGGTATCGACAGCGGTGATACAATCCGCGTTGTCTGCCCGTATGACGAGGGCTTCCGTGCATATATAAAAAATGCGTTTACCGTGATTGCATCGCACAAGCCCGATACAATCATGCTCGATGACGACTTCCGTCTCTTGTCCGCAAGACTTGGCGGATGCGGCTGTCCTCTGCATGTTGCACGCTTCAATGAGCTTTGGGGAGAGGGCGCTTCCTTTACCCGTGAGGAGATCAGCGCAATGCTCGGCGATCCCGGGGAAATCGGTGACCGCGCAAATGAAATCTTCATTTATACCCAGCATGAGGCGATGATCGACTGTGCACGTCTGATGAGAGAGGGTATTGATTCTGTCGATCCGAGCCTGCCCGGAACCTTCTGCTGTGTCGGCAACAATGTCGAATGTGCCGCTGAGATTGCCGAAATTCTGGCGGGTGAGGGCAATCCGCGTGTCGTTCGTCTGAACAACGGACACTATACCCAGCCGTGCAATCATAATTTCTCGAATGTTTTCCGCAATGCCGCAGAGTCGATTGCAAAACTGAAGGACAAGGTCGATGTCATTCTTGCCGAGACCGATACCTGTCCGCAGAACCGCTATTCCACCTCTGCTATGTCCCTGCATACCCATTTCACGGGAACGCTGTTGGAAGGTGCACGCGGTGCCAAGCACTGGATTACACGTCTTCATGCATGGGAGCCCGAAAGCGGTGCTGCTTACCGTCGGATTCTCGGTAAATACCGCGGCTTTTATGAGGCACTTGCCGATATCGTCCCGCATCTTCACCACCGCGGATGCTGTATTCCCGTGACGGGAACACCGCAGTTTGATCGCCGTAAGGTTTCCGGCGGCAGCGGCGGATGGTCAAATTGTGTATTGGAGCGTATGGGACTTCCGTTCTTCTTCGCGGCAGAACCGTCCGGCATCGTTTGTCTGGACGGTGCGGTAGATGCGGTTTATTCCGACAAACAGATGGAAGCAGTTCTTGCAGGAAATGTCTTCCTTGCCTCCGATACAGCCAAGCGACTGATTGACCGCGGCTTTGGCGATGATCTCGGCGTTGATGTCCGAGACTGGACGGGAAAACAGCCCAGCTACGAAGTTTTGCCCCACCGAAACAATGAGTGTTCTGTGCAGTGCGGCATCAGAGAATTGATTCCCCTGTCCGATGCGGTGATCGAGCACTCCACCGTCTATCATTCCATCAGCCGTGTCAATCCCGAGCGTCTTTTCCCAGGTGCGACGGTATACAACAACGCACGCGGCGGCAAAGCGTTTGTCTTCTGCGGCACACCCAATGTGCATTACAGCCTGACCACCTCGTTCTCGTTTCTCAACCAGTCCCGCAAGCAGCAGCTCGTCGACATGATGCGCATGGCGGGTGAGCTTCCCGCGTATTACGCAGGTGATGAGGAAGTGTACTTCCGTGCGGCAAATGTTGACGACGGATCGTTGTTCTGCGCCGTCTTCAATCTCGGTATGGATCCGATCGATGCGATCGTGCTTGGATGCGAATCGATCCCGCAGAAGATTGAAATGCTCGACTGTGACGGTACACGCAAAGGCGTCTCCTTTACCGTCAACAAAGAAGCGAAGACTGTCACTGTCGATACACCGGCATATACCCTTGCACCGGTCATCCTGTTTCTTTCATAATATACAGTTTACAAGAAAGGATATCTCGCTATGCTGAAAAACTGTTTTGATCTCTGCGGTACCTGGACGATGTTCTATGCCGAAAACCGCAATGTAAAGAAAATCAAAGAAGACATTACAACGACAGCTGACGCCAAGCGGCTGATCTATTCCGCTGTCGAGGGTACCGTTCCCGGCAATTTTGAATTGGATCTTCACAAAGCAGGTCTGATCGGCGACCCGTACTTCGGCATGAATACGCTGGAGATGCAGAAGCTGGAAAACCTGCACCTGTGGTACAGCCGTTCCTTTACCTTCCACGGCACAGCGGATGAAAACACCTTCCTGCGCTTTGAAGGCATTGATACCGTTGCCGAAATCTATCTCAACGGCAAGCTCTTACAGAAAGTTTCCAACATGTTCTTAACGTATGAAATTCCCGTACCCGATCTGATTGACGGCGAAAATGACCTCGTGGTCCACATTCTGCCCGCGGCAATTGCTGTCCGTGAACATGTGCTGCCGGTTTCTGCCAATGCACTGAAGTATAACTACGAATCGCTCTACATCCGCAAGGCGGCAAGCATGTACGGCTGGGATATCATGCCGCGCATCGTTTCGGCAGGTATCTGGAGACCTGTTTCGCTGATTCAGAAAAAGGCTGACCGCATTGACGATGTGTTTATCTATCCGCTTCGCGCAAATGAACACCATGCGACCCTTTCCGTGTTTTATAATCTGACCATTGATAAAGATTTCCTGCACGATTTCACCATTCGCGTCAAGGGTGTTTGCGGCGATTCGACCTTCGCAGGCGAGCGCGAAATTCTGCACACCTCCCAGCGCATCGATGTTTATGTGGACAACCCCAAGCTCTGGTGGCCGAAGAACGCAGGTGAGCCGAATCTCTATGACGTGACCGTCGAGCTTCTCTATTGCGGACAGGTTGTCGATACACACACGATGCGCACCGGTATCCGTACGGTAGAGCTGTCCCGTACCTCCACAACAGATAAGGACGGCAACGGTGACTTCTGCTTCATCATCAATGGCAAGCGTGTCTTTGCGATGGGTACCAACTGGGTGCCGATGGATGCGTTCCATTCCAATGATGTGAATCGCATCCAGCCTGCCATCGATATGGCGGTTGATATCGGATGCAATATCATTCGTCTTTGGGGCGGTAATGTCTACGAAAATCAGAAGTTCTTTGATCTGTGCGACGAGCACGGCATCATGGTCTGGCAGGACTTCGGCATGGGATGTGCTGCTTATCCGCAGGAGCAGAAGTTCCTTGATATGATCGCGCCCGAAATTGAGTTTGTCATCAAGCAGTGCCGCAACCATCCGTCACTCGTGCTGTGGGCAGGTGACAACGAATGTGACCAGGCATTCTCCTGGGCAGGCACGCGCCGCGACCCCAACATCAGCAATATTGTCACGCGTAAGCTCATTCCCGATCTGCTCCGCATCCACGACTTCACACGCCCGTATCTGCCGTCATCTCCCTACATGGACGAGCATGCATACAAGACCGGTGCGCCGATCTCCGAGGATCACCTGTGGGGACCGCGCGACTACTTCAAGGGCGACTACTACAAGAACACCGTCTGCCATTTCGCATCGGAAACGGGCTATCACGGCTGTCCGTCGCCCAAGTCTCTTGAGAAGTTCATGACCAAGGAGACGCTTTGGCCGATCTTTGACGAAAACGGGATTCCGGGCAAGGAATGGCTCGTTCATGCGGCTTGTATGCGCGCCGATATGTCCGACCCGTATTCGTACCGTATCCGTCTGATGGCAAATCAGGTAAAGACCCTGTTCGGCGAGATGCCCGATAACTTAGACGACTTTGCGCTGATGAGCCAGATCTCGCAGGCGGAAGCAAAGAAGTATTTCATCGAGCGCTTCCGCATCACTCGCGGACGCAGAAACGGCATCATCTGGTGGAACCTTGTGGACGGCTGGCCGCAGATTTCTGACGCAATCGTTGACTACAACTACTGCAAAAAGCTCGCGTATCACTATATCAAGCGCGCACAACAGTCGGTCGTGCTTGCATTTGACGAGCCGGAAACCGATACCGCAATGACGCTGTATGGTGTCAACGACACGACAAAGGATGTCACTGTTTCCTACCGCGTCCGCAATATCACCGACGGAACGGTCGTTGCAAAGGCATCCGGTACGCTGAAGGCAGAGAAGAGCAACCGTCTTCTGACCATCGATATTGAAAAGGACGAAAAGAAGTTCTACGTCATGGAATGGGAATACTCGGACGGCGAAACCGTGACCCGCGGCAGAAACCATTTCCATACAAATCTGATCAATGTCGATTATAAGGCATACAAGACCGCGATGGAAAAGGCAGATATGCTGGAAATTGAAGGATTTTGATTACACCCACACACAACACAACAAAAGGAAAAAACAACCATGTACTATATCGGACTCGACATCGGCGGTACAAAATGTGCCGTCTGCATCGGTGAGGTCAAGGACGGTGTCCTGACGCTTATCGATAAAGAAAAATTTGCAACGGGAAAAGGACGCGATCCGTATGAAGTGCTCGCAGAATTATATGCACATTCCGTATCCGTCCTCGAAAAGCACGGAATGTCCTTTTCGGATATCGCGGGTATCGGCATTTCCTGCGGAGGACCGCTTGACGCCAATCGCGGCGTGATTCTCTCTCCGCCCAATCTTCCCGGCTGGGATCATATCGAAATTGTGAAATATTTTGAAGAAAAGACCGGCGTGAAAACGTATTTACAGAACGACGCCAATGCGTGTGCCGTCGCTGAATGGAAATTCGGTGCGGGACGTGACACCGAAACGGGCAAGTGTGTTGACAATATGATCTTCTGTACGTTCGGTACAGGACTCGGCGCTGGTCTGATTCTGAACGGCAGACTGTATTCCGGTACATCTGATATGGCAGGTGAGGTCGGACATCTCCGTCTTGTTCCTGCGGACAGCGATGCAAAGCTTCCCATCGGCTACGGCAAGCACGGTTCGGCAGAGGGCTTTTGCTCCGGCGGCGGTATTGCACAGCTTGGCTGCTTTGCCGTGGAAAAAGCACTTGCCAATGGCGAAGAGCCGCGTCTGTGGCTGGAAGCGGAGAAGAATTACGACAACATCACGGCAAAGCTGATTGCCGATCTTGCCGACGCAGGCGATGAAATGTGCCTTGGCATCTATCAGACGTGTGCCAACCGACTTGGTCAGACGCTCTCAATTCTCATTGACCTTCTGAATCCGCAGAAAATTGTGCTCGGCGGCATTTTCATGCGTTCTGCACACCTTCTGCGCGAAACCATGGAGGACGTGATTGCGCACGAAACGCTCGGTTTTGCAAGCGATGTATGTCAGGTCGTTCCCGCGGGTCTTGGCGAGACGATCGGCGATTATGCCGCACTGTCGGTAGCAACAGGCAATTTCTGATCATGAGGAGACTGTAACCAATGAAAAATTCCGTAAAAGCACATTTTGATCTGCTGATCGAGCGTTATCCCGCGCTGGAATCACAGGGAAAATATATCCTTGCCATGTTTGATACTATGGCAAAATTGTATTACGACGGCGGCAAGCTGCTCGTCTGCGGCAACGGCGGTTCCTGTGCCGATGCAGAGCATATCGTCGGAGAATTGATGAAATGCTTCCTGATCCGCCGCCCGATCGACGATTCGCTGTATTCCGCGCTTTCCCAGTACGGCGATGACGGTGATGCGCTCAAAGCCAATCTGGAAGGTGCGCTTCCTGCTATTTCGCTCTGCGGTCATAACGCGCTGACAACCGCGTATCTCAATGACACTGAACCGACAATGACGTTTGCACAGCAGGTCGTCGGATACGGCAGACGCGGCGATGTTCTGCTTGCCATTTCCACCTCGGGCAATTCCAAAAACTGTGTCTATGCGGCGACCGTCGCAAAAGCCATGGGACTCAAGGTTCTTGCACTGACGGGCGAGAAGTCGTCCAAGCTCTCCGCACTTGCCGATGTGACGGTACAGGCACCGTCCACGGAGACCTTCAAAATACAGGAATACCATCTTCCCATCTATCATGCACTCTGTGCGATGCTGGAAGCGGAATTCTTTGGCGGCACGGGGATGTAATCGGTGAAAAAACAAAAAAGTTTTGCGGAGCTTGACTACTTCAACGCCATCGCATGTCTTCTTGTGATTCTGATTCATGTGCTGTCCGTCGGAATCACGTCACTGGAAAAAAATTCCCTGCAGATGGCGGTGATCTATCTTCCGTGGAAATTGGCGGCGTATGTCGTGCCCGGCTTTCTGTTCACAGGTGCTGTCAAAATGGCTCTCGGATTTGACGGCAGGGAAGAGCGCCTCACGCTGGCGGGATACGGAACATACATCCTGCGGCGGATGCAAAAGATCTATCTGCCGTATGTCGTGTGGGTTGGTATTTACTACCTGTATTTTCTGCGGATCGGCTGGGTCAAGCCGGGAATCGGTGTCTTTTTGCGGTATGTCTTTGTCGGCGATTTGTCCTCTCCGTTTTACTACGTCGTCACGGTCATGCAGTTTTATCTTTTGATGCCGTTGTGGCGGTGGATGACGAAGCGGATTCCGTGGTTTGCGGCGATTCTGACCGCAGGTTTTGTCACGCTCGGAATGCTGTATTCCGATGGGATTCTGTCGCAGCTCGGTATTTCGTTTCCGTGGCGTGACCGTGTTTTTCCGTCGTATCTGCTGTTCTGGGTGCTGGGACTGTATGCAGGGAAATACTATGACACCGTGCGGGAAACGCTGAAGCGCCATACAGGCTCTGTACTGTCTCTTTTGATCCCGATTGCGCTGTACGGATTTGGTTCTCTCTGGCAGCATGCAAAGGGAATCTGGCTGTTTGACGCCAACGTCATCAAGATGTTCTCCGACTGCATGACGATCTGCGTGATGCTGGCACTCTGTATTCTGCTTGCAGACGGAACCTGTGCAGTTGTGAAAAAGCCGCTTGGTTTCATTTTCCGCGCATCGTTTACCGTTTATCTGTCGCACTGTCTGTTTTTACAGATCATCACTTCGGTTATCGGTCAGTTCGGCGTGACGGATATCGGTGTACAGCTCGTTTTGCGGGCGGCAATCTGCTATACCGCACCGTTTATCATGTGGTATGTATGGCATCTGATGAAAAAGGCGACAACGAAATTTCTCCCAAAAAGAAAAGAGGCTTGAACAATGCTGTATCATAACTTAATCTGGGACTTTGACGGAACGCTGTTTGACAGCTATCCGCATATTCACGCATCGTATATGCAGGCGCTTGCCGATTTCGGAAGAACGGTTGACCCCGACATTCTGATGGCAAAGCTGAAAATTCACTTCGGCGAGGCGCACAAATATCTCGAAGCATCGGACGAGCTGCGTGCACGGTTTTCGCATTATGAGCACAACATTGATTTTGCGCCGATTGCAGAACCGTATGACGGCATGAAGGAACTGCTCCGCGATACCCGTGCGGCAGGAGTACGTCATTTTGTGTTCACGCACAGAAACGATCTTGCGCTGACATACATGGAACGCGCGGACATTCTGCAGTATTTTGACGGCTGGGTCACATCCGACGATAAAGAGCACTTTGCCGCAAAGCCGTCGCCCAAATCCATTTCCTATATTATGGAGCATTGGGATATTGATCCTGCCGACTGTGCTATGATCGGCGACCGCGAAATCGATGTCGGATCGGGCATTGCCGCAGGAGCAAAGGGGATTTTGTTTGATGAATTCCACAACCTTGGGGAAACCGCGGCACAGCATCGGGTGTATTCGATCAAGGAGATGCGGGAGTTGTTGTTAGGATAAAAATCAGAAAGGAATGATGAACCGTGAAATTTATTACTTATGCGCCGAACCTTGTTTTGTCGGAGGACTATGCTGTCACCGCGATCTACAACGGTGTGCGATATGAGATTTCCTGCGCGACCGCTGTCGTCGGCAATCGCTTTCACGATTATTCCATGGCATATGAGCGTATGAGCTTCTGTTCGATGGATTGTGATTTTGACGAACCG
>JAZTZC010000298.1:0-8470 GCA_045637265.1 Eubacteriales bacterium
GCGTCCATCGACTACGAAAAATGCACCGAGTGTGGAAAGTGCGTAGAAAAATGTCCCAGAAAGATTATCTGGTCCGACAAATCACAGCGTATCCGCATCACCATTGACCCCGAGCACATTGCGGAAGCCTAACGCCTTGCGTCAGGCTTCTATGATAGGAAAGAGGTACAAATGATAGACCTGTTTCTCGCCAAGTGTACAAAAAAGGCAGAGCATGACACTGCCAAGCTGCTTGCAGAATACGGTTTTAAGAAATGCTTTAGGCGCACCGCATCGCTCTGCCACCGTGATAGTGGGAAGCCATACTTTTATGGTGAGAGCCAAGCTTTTGTCAGCATCTCACATTCGGAAGGGTTATGCCTTGCTGCCATATCCGACAGCGAGATAGGCGCTGATATTGAATACATGAAGCAAGGTGATGAGCAGCTCTTACGTTTGGCAAAGAGGTATTTTACGTCCGAGGAAATAAAGTACGTTGAGAAAAAGCCGTATCAAAATTTTTATCAAATTTGGTGCAGAAAGGAAAGCTATATCAAATACACCTGCGAGGGCTTATCACGCCCTCTCGGGTCGTTTTCAGTCCTTGATTCTAAAAAAGCACCGTGCGGTATCATCTTCACCGATTTTACGTACGGAAATTATAAAATTGCCGTATGCTCCAAAGAAACAGCACGATTCGAACCTACCTACGTGGATGATTTTTTGATAACACAGTGAAAGGCAAGCCATGCGAACACTTTATATTAAATCCAACGATGCCGGACAGCGTCTTGACAAATTTCTGTCCAAGGCAGTAAAAGCAATGCCAAAATCCCTTATGTACAAGTGCATAAGAACAAAAAAAATAAAGGTCAACCGCAAGCGTACCGAAATAGGTTACATTCTTAATGAAGGCGACACGGTGGAGATGTTTGTTTCGGAGGAATTCTTTACGGAGAACGCATCCGAGGAAGCTTTCATGAAGCTTACTCCCTCGCTCGACATCATTTACGAGGACGAGAACATCATGCTCCTCGACAAAAATCCGGGACTTATAGTTCATTCCGACGACGAGGAAGAAGTAAACACCCTTATCGGTCACATCAAGGCGTATCTGTACCAGAAGGGCGAATACCGTCCCGCCGAGGAGCATGCCTTCGCACCGGCGCTGTGCAACCGCATCGACCGCAACACCGGCGGTATCGTCATCGCGGCGAAAACGGCGGAGGCGCTGCGCGTCATCAACGAAAAGATCAAGCAGGGCGAGATCGATAAGCGGTATCTCTGCGCTGTCCACGGGATTCTGCCCAAGAAGCAGGACACCCTGCGCGGCTATCTGAAAAAGGACAGCGCGACCAATATGGTATCGGTGTTTGAAAAGAAGACAACAAACAGCCCCCAGGTCAAGGAGATCATCACCGAGTATACCGTGCTTGACGAAGCAAAGGATTTGTCTTTGTGCGAGGTGCATCTTGTCACAGGTCGTACCCATCAGATCCGCGCGCATTTTTCGTCCATCGGGCATCCGCTGCTCGGCGATGGCAAATACGGCATCAACCGCGAGGACAAGCGTGACGGCTACAAATACCAGGCGCTGTATTCCTATAAGCTGACGTTTGCGTTCAAAACGCCGTCGCCGCTGGACTATCTCTGCGGCAAAACGGTGGAGGTTGACCGCTCGCATATCTGGTTTTTGCGTGAATTTTCAAAGAAAACCGACGGGTAATTGTAAACTTTTTGGCAAAAATCAGATTTCTGCGAAAAAAATTGGCGCAGGGTATTGCAATTTCAAAAGAAATATGGTATAATATCACTTGTGTCCACGTGGATGTAGTTTTTGCGTGGATCAATAAAAGAGTTCGTATTACATTTTACGATAAACGTAATTCACAGGAGGTGTCTGTCACATGGCAAAGTGCAGTGTATGCGGAAAGGGCGTTGCGTTCGGTCGCACCGTTTCTCACTCGAACCGCAAGGAAAACAGAACATTCAAGGCGAATATCAGAAGAGTAAAGGCTGTCGTCAGCGGTACGCCCAAGACTGTCTATGTATGCTCTCGCTGCCTTCGTTCCGGTAAGGTAGAACGCGCAATCTAAAATTGCTCGGCAGGCTTTATTGTCTGCAAACCAAGCGAATGATTTTTATGCTGTCCGAGTGATCATCGGACGGTATCGGTTTTCCCTATTGCAATAGCGGATGTCTCCTTTTCCCGTGCTTTGGTGCGGTAAAAGGAGATTTTTGCTTTTTGTGCGGTTTTCTCTTGATTTCTTTGGGAAAACATGATACAATGATAAGGATAAGAAAGAGGCGTTCAGGCAGAACAGAAAGGGAGATTGCCATGAGTGAACAGAAGAAAGCGAAGTCGTTCCGCACCGTATTCGGCGGCGGTTATCAGAAAAGCGACGTCAACGAATATATTGAATCGATGCAGGCACAGTTTGTGAGCGTGGAGCAGACCTTAAAGAATACGATCAATCATCAGCGTGCGGAACTCGATGATTTGCGCCGTCAGAATGATGAAATGACGGCGGCACAGGAAGTGATGGATGTCTCGGCATCGGAGCTTGAAATTGCACGTGCAGAACTGGAGACTGTACGCGCAGAACTGGAAGCAATGAAGGTTTCCTGCATTACAGCAGAAGCAGGAAAGGCAACCGCGGAAGCGTCGCTTGCTGCCGCCAGAGAAGAAATTGCGAATCTGACCGCAGCGTTGGATGCGGCAAAACAGGCATCGGAGGAAGTGACAGCAACAGAAACGGCACAGCCGGAATCCGTTGAACCGATCACGGAAACCGTACTTCCCGCCGACTATGAGGAACTGAAGCTCAAAGCCGAGCAGTATGACCGCATGTCGGCACACATCGGTGCGATTATGCTGAAGGCAAATGCCGGTGCGGAAGATGTCATGAAGTGCGCCAAAGCGGAAGCCGATGCGATGATTGCCGAGGTCAATCGCGCATTGCAGGAAAAGCGGGTCAGCGCACAGTCGGGTGCCGATCATCTGATTGGAGATATCAGCAAATCGCTTTCGGAAATCAGCCGCGGGTGCAGAGAGGAAATCGCGCTGGATCTTGAAGAGCTGCGTGTCGCGCTCCGTACGCTGGAAAGTGTTGTCGAGAGCAAATACGCGGACATCAACCGCAAGCTCGATTATACCAAAGAAGAGATGGAGCAGACGGCGGGAGCCATTATCCGCTCCGCAACGACACCGGTGACACTGCCGACCAAATCCCAGTGAAGGAGATATGAAGTATATGAATACATCCTATCAGCCGCTGATCGGCATCACACCGCAGTATGAAATTGAGAGGGAACGTGCATGGATTCGTTCTTCTTATACGGGTGCTGTCATCCGTGCGGGCGGAATTCCCGTCATTCTCGATCAGTATGAAGATAAGGCGGTTTTGGAAGCACTTCTGCCGCGCCTGGACGGCATCCTGTTCACGGGCGGCGTTGACATCAACCCGAAGCTCTACGGCGAGGAAGTTGACCCCAAATGCGGAGAAATTGCCGATGTGCGCGATGCATTTGAAGTCCGTCTGATGGAAGTCGTCGAGCAGTACGACATTCCCGTCTTCGGCATCTGCCGCGGGATTCAGTCGCTGAATGTCCTCTGCGGCGGATCACTGCATCAGCACAGAGACAACCATCAGGGAACCCGTCACGATGTGGACATTGAAGAAGGCACCCGTCTGCATGCCATCGTCGGCAAAACGAAGATCAATTCCAACAGCTTTCACCATCAGTGCGTCAAGGGGATCGCACCCGGTCTGATTGTCACCGCGCATGCCGAGGACGGTACCGTGGAAGCCATTGAGCGTCCCGGAGATCGGTTCTTTGTCGGTGTGCAGTGGCATCCGGAGCTGTTGTCGGCAAATGAAGAAGATCATCATGCGCTGTTTTTGGCGTTCGTTGAGGCGGCGAGGGAATATCGCAATTCTCTTGCATAACACACGTGTATTGTTATCATAATTTACAGAACACAAGTTCAAAATGTGGAGGGCATTATGAAACAGATTTTGTGGAATATCACACGCGCATCCCTTTTGACTTTGGCTGCATATCTTGCGTTGTATGCCGTATGGGGTGCGATCTTAAATTCCATAGAAAATGAGACTTTGAAGTTATTTTTGCTCGCTCTGATGACAACGGCGGCGTTCGGTATGATCCTTTTGTATTTTTCCAAAATCAGAGGGAATGTTGGAGAAGATGAGATTCTCGACGATTACAAAGACGGCAAACTGTTTTCCTTTGCGGAGGATATGATGCTGACCTTACGGCGGGAAAAATCCATGCTCATCAGCATTGCTGTGATCGTACTCCTCTGTTTTGCGCTCAATACCGTTGACAGAGTTGTCTTTGGACAGAAAACAATATCTTTTCCGACATTTTTCTTTGCATCGATGTGTCTGTTTGATGCGGCAATCCCGATTCCATTTGTCGGATGTGCGGTCAGCGCGTTTCTTGACTGCACGGCATATTTTGTTTGTCTGATGATCTATCGAAAAAAGACCTACAAGTTATGGTTGAAGAATCGAAAATAAAACTAAAATAACACATGTAAGCGATACCGCAGGGGTGACCGTGCAGTATCGCTTTTTTGAAAAATTTTCAATTGCTGTTTAACCGTTTTCTCTTTTCAACGACTATATATACGAAGGCGCCTGAAAACGGAAATGGAGAAATCAATGGATCGTATCAATCTCGAACAACGACTGACTGAAAATATGAAGTCAATCTTCGGCTTTGCATTGACAAGGCTTGGCAATGTATCGGAAGCGGAATATCTTGCAAGTGATATTCTTTATGAAATTCTCCGATCTGCTGATAAATTGAAGGATGAATCGCGTTTTTACGGTTTTATGTGGAAGATTGCGGAGCATGTGTATCTGGAGTATCTTCGTCAAAAGCATAAAAACGTCATGCATACCGAAGAACTTGATGAAAATATGCCCGATGAAACGGATTCTGTCCTTTGTGAAATCATCAAAGAGGAAGAATTGCATCTGCTCAGACGGGAGTTGTCATTGTTGTCAAAGCAGTACCGCGACACAACGGTTTTATACTATATCCAAGGACTCTCCTGTTCCGAAACTGCTGAAAAATTGAAGATCAGCACGGAAATGGTGAAATATTATTTGTTCCGTGCACGAAAAATCATCAGAGAGGGTATGAGTATGGAAAGATTATTCGGTGAAAAAAGTTATGCTCCGTGTGGCTTTGAGATTGATTTCTGGGGACCTGCCGAGTTCAATCCGAACGAATACGGTGATTTTCAAAAGAGAAAGATCAAAGGTAATATTTTGCTTGCGGCGTATTACAGCCCGATGACGATACAGGAAATCAGCATCGAACTCGGTGTTGCATTGCCGTATCTGGAAGATGAAATCCACTTGTTGATGAAACGGGGATATCTTGTGTGTAATAACGGAAAGTATCTGACCAATATTCCGATTTTCACACTGGATTGCACCGAAAAAATTGACGAAAAACTGAAAGAACTGACTGAGACAACCGCCCAAAAGTTTGTCGCAATCGCAGATACTTTTTGCGATCGGTTTGGAGATCGCTTCCCGGATGAGAATCTTGCGCGCTGGCAAAAGGTGCTTTTGTGTATGCATTTTACTCTGTTGGAATCGGAACACCTTCTGAAATCCAAATACGGTGAATCGACCAATAACGGACTTGGTGTGATTTGGGGCAGAAGTTTTGAGATGCCGCAAGATGATACATTGCCGCAGGGCATTCGGGGAATTTATAACGGTGCCGCCGCACATGACGGTCGCGGAAGTCTGATTGCCATGAATTTCAGCCAAACTCTGCACGCACAGCATTTTGAGTACAGTATGACAGACCCGATGGTCGCAACCGCTTTGGGTGCTTATTCGCACTTGGGCAGTGAGTGGCAAAACATTCTGAAAAAACACGGATATGTCAAGGATGGCAAACCCAACTTTGCAATCTGGACGACGGAAGAATATGAGGAGATACGGAGTATCCTTTGCGAATGTGTCGCGTTTACTTCGGAATTGAGCCAGAAGACTTCAGACATTGCCGCTGAAATCACTGCAGATCTTGCTCCCGTCCATATTCGCAAAACAGCAGAGCATGTCGGTGCATTTGTGTATCGATTTGGCATGATTGATAATCTGGTAAATGCTTTATATGACATGGGATGGCTGAAACCGGTTGAAGATCATGATAAACCTGCTATTTGTGTTGTGAAGAACTAAAAAATACCGCCGGGAGAAACGGAAAACGGTTTCTCTCGGCGGTGTATCTTTTTAACAGTTATTTACAGTTCCCGGAAATTTGCAATCCTATGAAACGTCTGATAATTCGCATCATGGAAATTCGCAGGCTTTCCATACGCCGTGCGCGACAGGAACAGAATGTCATCGCCTTCAATTAAGAACGAAATATACTGAAAACCTACCACCGCGGGATCCATGGCTTTTGCATCAAGCACGTCCGCGACAAATTCCCATGTCATCAGATCCGGTGAGCGGAACAGTCCCAAGAGATTACGGTTCGTCTTCGGCTCGTCGAGTGCGTGGCTGGCAAGCATATAATACATGCCCGACACGTCATCAAAGTGAATGTCAAACTTCGAGGTCGTGATGTCAATGTCAACCAGACGGTCATAAACCGGCATTTCCTCGGGGTGTTCGGGGTCGAGCTTCAGAAGCAGACATTGCTTGTGTGCGTAGCGCAGGAAGTTGTACAGTGTACCGTCGGGTGCGCAGACGACGTTGCCCTCAATGCCGCCGATGCATCCGTCAATCAGAGAGCCTGCGGGAAGTGTCTTTTTTTCCTCATTGTGCCGCCAGAATTCGGTCATCGACCAGACGGCGGGATCGGTGTAGTCCTCCAAACCTTCGGGTGCGGACAGAACGGCGTTGTTCATCTCGCCCTTTGCCCATGCGCCGTATTCCACGTCCGTCCAGATACGTCCGTGTGCATGGCAGAGCGGCATCGGTGCACGGTGCAGTCCGCGTTCTCTCGGATCACATGCGCCGCGGAACAGCACGGTCGGGAGTGTCCAGTCGCGTCCTTCGTTGTCGGAAGCACCGATTAGCAGATCGCCGTATTCGGTGGAGCAGGCGAGCATGTATAGTCTGCCGTTTTCGTAAAACATCTGTCCCCAGAAGCACGGGAACAGCTCGGTCAGATAGTGCCAGGACTGTCCGTCATCGTCGGAGAAATAGATCAGCGTCAGATTCTGCGGTGCATTTCCGCGGAAGACGTCCATCGATGCCAGCAGTCTTCCGGACGGCAGGCGGATCAGACACGGCGAGCACAGGTACTGCCCGGAGAAGGCATACGCAGGATCGTCCGGATGCAGATAGTTGACCACACGTCCGGGAACAACGCCGGTGCGTGCAAGACGTGTTTCGCTTCTTGCACCGTCGTCATCGCGGACAACGTAAAACTCATAGTCTGTGCGGGGCTTCAGATTGCACAGCTGACCTTTGTCTGCGTTCTCCATGAACAGCTCGGTATACGGATTGTCGGTGCCATGGACACGGTAGTAAAGGGTATGTGTCGCCTTGGATTTCGCGCCGCGGTCGATGAAGTCAAATTCGAGTGTGGTAAGCCCCGGTGCAACGCGGCAGATGTACGGATTCTGCACACGCTCGGGGCGGTCAAGCGGGGTGTATGGTGTGAAATTCCAGTTGGTTACGGGTTTCATGGTGTTACCTCGTGTATGATATGGATTTGAAAGATTCGTGGGGAAGCTCTGCAAGCGATTATCCGCCGAGCAGCACATCCGACACCAGCATCACGCAGAATCCGACGAGCAGGGCATAGGTCGCGCCGCGCTCGGAGCCGTGTGCATGGGTTTCGGGAATCATTTCGTCGGAGATGACATAGAGCATCGTACCGCCTGCAAATGCCAGCGCAAACGGCAGAATCGCCTGGGAAAACGACACCGCAAAGAAGCCGATCAGCGTACCGATGACCTCAACGACACCGGTCAAGGACGCTAACAGGAACGTGCGCTTGGCGCTGACACCCGATGCCAGCATCGGACCGATGATGACCATACCCTCGGGGATGTTCTGCAGGGCGATACCGCCCGCAATCAGAAGTGCCTGTGTCGGGTCGTCAGCACCAAATCCGACACCTGCCGCGATACCCTCGGGCAGATTGTGGATGGCAATCGCCGTGACGAACAGAAGCACTTTGGACAGCTCTTTGTTTTCGTGCGCTTCGATGTCCGTTCCTGCCATTTTGTGCAGATGCGGCACGAGCTTGTCGATGAAGTTCAGACACAGCGCACCGACGAAGATTCCCGCAATCGTGATGACAATGCCGAACTTTCCGCCGTAGTCAAGGGAAGGCAGAACCAGTCCCAGCACTGCCGCTGCCAGCATGACGCCTGCAGCAAAGGAAAGCACAATGTCGCTGAATTTGTGAGATATATTTTTAAAAGCAAGTCGGATCGTAGCCATGTCGTTCTGTGAGCCAAGGAGTTGCAGACCAACTT
>JAZTZC010000299.1:0-8500 GCA_045637265.1 Eubacteriales bacterium
GTGGCTTCCTTCGTCCGCACCCTCACAGATCTCCAGATAATCGTCATCCTCCAGTTCATAGATCAGCGCACCGCGGTCACCGTAGATTTCGATGTGCTGGAAGTTGCCGCGGCCAAACGCATTACGGGAGATCTCGAAGGAAGCCGCGATACCTCCCGTTGTATTGGCAAAATAGTGTGCGTAGTCATCGACATCGACCGCCTCACGTATGCCGTTCTTTGCGGGATCAACGGAACGTCGGTCAGCGACGAACGTGCCGTTCTGTGCCGTGAAGCGTGTGTATTCCTCGCCCGTCAGAAAACGGACGAGATCAAGCATGTGAGAACCGAGGTCGGCGAGGGTACCGGAACCGCTTGCCGCACGGTCAAAACGCCAGACGCGGGGACAGTTCTTTTCCGGATTGCCCCAGCCCTGCAGATAACGGACATAAACATGTCGGACTTTTCCGATGCGGCCTTCGGCGATCAGGTCGCGTGCGTAACGCGCTGCTTTTTTGAAGCGGTAGGAAAAACACACCATGGTTTTCAGTCCTGTCTGCATGACGAGGTCGTAAAGCGGCTTTGCGGCCGGCGCATCAACGGACAGCGGTTTTTCGCAGGCAAACGGAATACCGCGCTCTGCCGCCGCCATTGCCGCGGGAATGTGCATGTTGTTCGGTGTGGTAACGGAAACGGCATCGACAAGCCCCGAATCGAGCAGGGCTTCGTAGTCGGTAAATGCCGCCTCGGGAGGAAGACCGAGGGACTGACGGGTCTGCTCCAGTTTTTCCGGATTGGTATCGCAGATGGCGGTGATTTCGGCACCCTTTGCGTGCTGAATACCGGGAATGTGTACGCCACGTGCGATATTGCCGCAGCCAATGATGCCGTAACGGATGATCGGTTCGTTCATAATGAGGATTCCTTTCGATTCGTTTCTGTATTCTTCCGCGTGGGAAGTGTTTCTGATTCCATTATACAGGAAAATGCAGAAAAATGCAACCGCTTTTTTGATTTTTCTGTAAAAAAGCAACATCTCCCGTATACATTTCGGCATTTCGTATGCCGCTGTATACGGGAGATATTTGTTGATGGAAATAAAATCAGATCATCAGATCACAGACGAGGGAGGACAGCTCGGCGGGGTTGTCGATGGACATACCGCCGATCAGACGAGCCTGTGCGTAGAGAATCTTTGCGTAGCTTGCCAGTTTGTCGCGGTCGTAGACATAGAGGGACTTGAGCTTGTCGGCAATCGCATGGGAGGCGTTGATTTCAAGCACGATCTGTGCGCGGACGGCTTCTTCGCCTGTCGGCATACGGTTGAGTACCTGTTCCATACCGACGGACAAACCGCCTTCACTTGTCAGACAGACGGGGTGGTTCTTCAGCGCATTGGTGAAGCGGACTGCGGAAACGGCATCGCCGAGAGCTTCCTTCATGGCAGTCAGCATATCCTCGGAGGATTCATTTTCTGCCTTGACGGCTTCCTTTTCTTCTTCGGTGGAGATGTCAAGCTCTTCCGCACAGACGTTGACAAAGTTCTTTTCTTCATAATTCATCAGCATCTTGAGCGCAAATTCATCGACATCATCGGTCAGATAGAGCACTTCATAGCCCTTGCCCGTGACAGCCTCACACTGCGGGAGCATTTCGATCTTGTCGACGGTTTCGCCGCATGCATAGTAGATGGATTTCTGTTCTTCCTTCATACGGGAGACGTATTCCTTCAGCGTAACGAGCTTCTTTTCGCTCGACGAGGTGAACAGTACCAGATCCTGCAGGACATCCTTGTGCTGACCGTAATCGGAATACAGACCGAACTTCAGCTGCATACCGAACGCTTTCCAAAATGCTTCGTACTTTTCGCGGTCATTTTCGAGCATCTTTGCAAGCTCGTTCTTGATCTTCTTTTCAATCGCTTTTGCGATGAACTTCAGCTGATGGTCGTGCTGGAGCAGTTCGCGGGAGATATTCAGGGAAAGATCGGCGGAATCGGCAAGACCGCGGACGAAGGAGAAGTAGTCTGGGAGCAGATCGGCACATTTATCCATGATCAGAACGCCGGAGGAGTACAGCTGCAGACCCTTTTCAAAGTCCTTGGTATAATAGTTGAACGGCGCTTTTGCGGGGATGAACAGCATCGCATCGAAGGTAGCAGTACCCTCGGACTTGAAGTGGATCGTCTTTGCGGGTGCTTCAAAGTCATAGAACTTGTCGCGGTAGAATGCGGCATATTCTTCCTCGGTGACTTCCTGCGCGCGCTTTTTCCAGAGAGGCGTCATGGAGTTGAGCGTTTCGGTGGTCGTGACGGATTCGTACTTGTCTTCCGCATCGGAGGTGGGATCGACGCCTTCCTTCAGCTTTTCGGAGGTGACGTCCATCCTGATGGGGTAGCGGATATAGTCGGAATACTTCTTGACAAGGCTCTTTATGCGCCAGGTGTCGAGATATTCGGAATATTTTTCGTTTTCGGTATCCTCGCGCAGGTGCAGGACGATTTCGGTACCGACGGTATCCTTTTCGCCCGCTGTCATCGTGTAGCCGTCAACGCCTTCGGACTGCCAGACCCATGCAGTATCCGAGCCGAACGCGCGGGTGGTGACGGTGATCTTGTCGGCGACCATAAATGCGGAGTACAAGCCGACACGCAACTGACCCATGATGTCGACATCTTCCTTCTGTTCGTTTTCATGCTTGAAGTCATAAGAGCCGGACTTTGCGATGGTACCGAGGTTGTTTTCCAGTTCCTCTGCCGTCATGCCGCAGCCGTTGTCGGAAATGGTGATCGTACGTGCGACACGGTCGGTATCGATGCGGATTTCGTAATCACCGCGGGTGAGGGTAACGGAATCGTCGGTCAGAGAACGGTAGTACAGCTTATCGATGGCGTCACTTGCGTTGGAGATCAGCTCACGCAGGAAGATTTCCTTGTGCGTATAGATGGAGTTGATCATCATATCAAGCAGCTTCTGTGATTCTGTCCGGAATTGTTTCTTTTCCATGATTTGAAATTCCTTTCCTTATATATCAAGTTTGTTCATGTACGGTTTTAGCACTCTCAGTATGTGAGTGCTAATATATTATAGCACAAAACAGGCAAATGTCAAGCGCATCGGGGAAAAGTTTATCAAATTTCCGATGTTTATTCATAAATGGACGAAAATATTAAGAAATCTTAAAACGATACCCTATTGGAAATTCAGATTTTCTGTGGTATAATGGTATCACAAACAAAGCGAGAGGAACATGGAACAATGGCAAACGAACTGACAAAAATTCTGGTGTGTGATGACGATGCGGATATTGCCGCGGCGGTATCAATTTATCTGCGCGCAGAGGGATATGAGGTGCTGTGTGCATCGAACGGACGGGAAGCCTTGGAAATCTGCGAGCGGGAACAGCTGTCGCTTCTGATTTTGGATATTATGATGCCTGAAATGGACGGCATTGCCGCGCTGACAGCACTGCGCGGAGATGCGGAATCCCCGAACTGTAATCTTCCCGTCATTCTTTTGACAGCCAAAGGCGAGGATGCGGACAAGGTGCTGGGACTCAATCTTGGTGCGGACGATTACGTTGCAAAGCCGTTCCATCCGGCTGAACTGGTTGCGCGGGTCAAGTCCCAGCTGCGCAGATATCTGTATCTTGGCAGCCGTGTTTCCCGTCCCGAGGTGCTTCGGTGCGGAGGACTGGAACTTGATCCCGATACCCGCACGGTTTCGGTGGACGGCGAGGAAATCTCGGTTACGCCGACGGAATACGCGATTCTGAAGCTGCTCATGAGTGAGCCTGACACGGTGTTCTCGACGAAGGAGATCTGTCAGCGGGCATTGCGGTCGGGTGCGGAAACGTATGGCGCGGAAAACAATGTTGCGGTGCACATCCGCCATCTGCGCGAAAAGATTGAAATCGATGCGGCGAATCCCCGTTATCTGAAAGTCGTCTGGGGACGCGGGTATAAAATCGATACAGCAGAAATGAACGGAAAGGGGTAACTTGATATGAAGAAAAATTATTTTTATCATCCGCTGGTCAAAGGACTTTGCCTGATTTTGTGTTTATTATCGATCATGGCGTTTGCCTTCTGCGGACTGCGGGTACTGTTTTTGGAATCGTTTGGGATCATGAGTGAATCGACGGAATTCTATATTTTCGATCATTACCGTTTGCAGTACAAGGAAAATCTGAACCTGTACTGGCCGTATCATTCCGATTGGAGTTACAATGACTTCTATCTTGATGATACGACAGAGAGTTGGTACAGCGATGACCCGGTATGGCGGTTTGTCCGATATCAGTTGAAGTCGGATGCGTTTTCGGAATATCTGCGGGATGAACCGGCATGGAGCATCGATGATGCTGCGGAACAGACAGCGAACGAAGAAGTTTCGCAGGAATCCGATACGGATACGGATGTCCTCTCGGAACAGGAAACTGCTGCAGAATCCGTTGCGGAAAAGGAAGCGGAAGTGGAGCGGCAGCGGGAAGACCTGATCGGACAACAGAAAGCGACAGAAAAACTGTTTCCCGCGATTGTGACGGAGGACAACCGTATCTATCCCGAGGTCTGCGGCAGTGAGGCATATGAATTTTTGCGAGAGTATCACTCGGAACGCACCAATTTCCGTTTTCGGGTTCTGCTTGACGGCAAGGTCATCTTCTCCAATGACGCGGCGTGGAACGAACAGCTGATACACGGTGGTTCTTTCACAAGAGCAGTCACAGGTGATCTCGTTTCTTCGGCACATACCGTCACACTGGAATACGGTCTGCTTGTCGATATGCGTGTGCAGGATGACTATAAAATGTATTACACGGCATGGCAAAACGATGCCTCTGCCTGGGAAGGGTGGCTGATCGCGGCGGGAATATCTGCTGTAACCGCATTGCTGTTTTTGATTTTAGTGCTGTTGCAGACAGGCAAGCAGGTTTGCACCCCTGATATTCGCCTGAATGTGATCGACCGACTGCCCATGGAGCCGGTACTGTTTGTCAAGGTTATGCTCGGAATTTTTGCGGTTGCGGGCGTTGCGGCGATGGAGTGGTATTTCCCGGTTGCAATGCTCATGATGTTCGGTTATCTGGACGGCAATCTGTTGGACTGGCTGATCCCGCTTGCAATGACGGTGCTGTTCGCTATTACCGTCTATCTTGGTCTTTCGATTCTGCGCGGCATGGTTCGCAGATTCCGTGCGGGCAAATGGTGGCGGAATACGCTTGTATATCGGATGCTCCGACCGATTGGACGCATTATGCGTCAGTTGTGGCGTATGGGACGCACGGTTGCCGACCATCTTCCGCTTGCCGCAAAGTGGCTTGCCGGATGTGCGATCTTCGGGCTGTGGACGCTGCTTGTGATCGCTGCTAACGATTTGGTATTTATTTGGTTTTTCACCGCACTTGCGGCAGGGCTGTTCCTTTGTGCGTATATGCTTGAATTTGACGTGATCCGCCATACCGCGAAGAAAATTGCCGCGGGGGATATCAATGCGCATGTGGATACTGCCCGTCTGCACGGTACACCAAAGCAGATCGGCGACAGCCTCAATCACATCGGTGATGCGATTTCCGTTGCGGTGGAAGACCGCATGAAGAGTGAGCGGTTCCGCACAGAACTCATCACCAATGTCTCCCACGATCTGAAAACGCCGCTGACCTCGATCATCAATTACACCGATCTTCTGTCAAAAGAGGAATTTGAAAACGATACGGCAAAAGAATACGTCGATGTGCTGTCCCGACAGGCGGTCAGACTCAAAAAGTTGACGGAGGATTTATTGGAAGCATCCAAAGCGTCATCGGGCTCGCTCTCCGTTTCTCTCCAGCCGACCGACGCGGTCGAGCTTCTGACACAGGCGGTTGGAGAATACGAAGAACGCTTTGCTGCGCGCGGTCTGCATGTGGTACTCGATATCCGACACAATCCTCTATGGATATCGGCTGATGGCAAGCATCTGTGGCGTGTGTTTGACAATCTGCTCGGCAATATCTGCAAGTATTCGATGTCCGGCACACGTGTGTATCTGTCGGCAGAGGTGGTCGGAAATGCGGTTGTGATGACCTTCCGCAACATTTCCGAGAATCCGATCTCTGTTACTGCATCGGAGCTGACCGAACGGTTTGTGCGCGGCGATGCATCCCGTCATACCGAGGGTTCGGGACTCGGTCTTGCGATTGCCGACAGTCTTTGCAAGCTGCAGGGCGGGACGCTTTCGCTGACAGTGGACGGAGATTTGTTCAAGGCGGTTGTGACGTTTGCGGCGGTCGATTCGCCGAAGGATATTTGAATCAGAATAGAAAAAGTCTCCTGCGGGAGGCTTTTTTCTTTATTCGGTACTTGCAAATCGTCGTGTTGTCTGCTATAATAAAGGTATCAAATACTTGAATGGGAGGAGCACCATGCAATCTTTTAAACTCTGGAACAACACACCCTATTATATGGAAGGCGAGGAAGACCCGCAGATTCATTATTATCCGGCAGAACACAAAACCCATGACGGTGCTGTCGTCATTTTTCCCGGCGGAGGCTATACACATCGCGCGGAACATGAGGGCAAGGGATATGCAGAATTTCTGAACGCAAACGGCATGGATGCGTTTGTCGTCGATTACCGCGTAGCGCCTTATACTCACCCTGCACAGCTGCTCGACGCGCGCCGTGCGGTCCGTTTTGTCCGCGCCAATGCGGAAACATTCGGCATTGCGCCCGACAAGATTGGTGTGATGGGTTCGTCGGCGGGCGGTAATCTGATCGCACTTCTCTGCACGCACACCGCACCGATTGACGGCGAGATGACCGATGAGATCGATGCGCTTGACGCTATGCCCAATGCGCAGATTCACTGTTATTCCTACATCAGCTTTGCAGAGGACGGTATCCGCATCGACTGGTGCACGGAAAAGTTGTTTCCGGGTGCGGTTGCGGACAATGCCGAGAAATTCTCGCCTGAGCTGCACATTCCCGACAATGCCCCGCCGGCGTTTTTGTTCCACACGGTCGAGGATCGCACGGTCAATGTGATTCATTCCCTCCGTTACGCAGAAAACCTCCGGAAAAAGAATGTGCTGTGTGAAGTGCACATCTTCCCGGAGGGTGATCACGGTATGGGACTTGGAATCCGTCCCGATCGCGGCAATCCGCATGCGGCGCAGTGGCCGGGTCTGCTCTGGAACTGGCTCTGCCACATCGGATTCTGACAAATTGGTTTATTCGGAAGCTGTTTCTTCGGAGACGGCTTCCGTTTTTTGTTCGGCGTGCTTCTGTGCGCGGCGTTCTTTGATGTCACGGTACAGACCGATGATGATTGCGGTCATCTGAATGACATTGCAGATGATGCCGGAGGGTGTTCCTGACATCAGCGCATAGGCAAGCCAGCATGCGGTGGACGGCAGGCTGAACAGGCGGATGGTCAAGGGACTTGCGCACCACAGACCGACAACCGAGATCGATGCGCCGACGGCGGGAAGCAGACTCTGCCAACCTTGCCATGAGAACAGGGTAGAACTCAAATTGATGATGATGAACACGACTGCCCAGATCGGGGTCTGCGCCCATTTGTGTGATGTTTTGCACTGGAAAACGACCTCGCGTCCCATGTTGATGCCGTTCATGACAGCGCCGGAGAGGGCACCGAGCATGAAGTAATGGGTTCCCCACAGTGCATCGGAGACGAATTTCAGTGCAATCAGGGTTTTGCGGGTGCGTGCGGTATAGATGAAGTAGGGCAGGATCATGGCAATCACGCCGATACCCTGTGCAATGAGTGTATAAAGATCAAATTCCGGCATACGAAGTCTCCTTTGATAAAAAATCGGACCGCCGCGCACTAGACGTGACGGTCCGTTGCAGTTTATGCGGATTTGGCGTGTGATGCGCTTACTTGACGAAGAAGAACATCGGCGCGGTCAGCATACCGAGATCACGGACACGGTATTCATCACACCAGCGGTCGGAGCCGTAATAGACAGCTGCGGGAATGCCGTCTTCGATGACGACATCGCCGATGGTACCCTTGCGGTCGCCCGTTCTCCAGACATTGGGACCTGCCCAGCGTTCTTCGGGGTTGGAGCTGTGGACGGAGCCGAAGCAGTTGAAGCGGTTGCCGTTGACATTGAAGATAACCTCGTGCTTACCTGCCTTGACGTTCTGAACGGTCAGCGTGTACGGCTCGTATGCGATATGTCCGAGATCCTCGCCGTCCATTTCAACACAGACAACAGCACCGCGATATGTACCGCAGCGGATGACCATTGTGCAGTCCTCGGGAACGTCAACTTCGGTCTTATAAAGGATGTTGCCGCCGTAGAAGGGCATACCCTGCGTCGTGACGGACTGGAATGCGATTTCATCGGTCGGAGCGACGATGGTCTTGACAAAGCCTTCGAGTGTGACGTTGAACTCACCGAGCAGATAGCACCATTCGGTGTTGGTCTGGGAACCGAAGGGCATCGTGACAACGAGTTCATTTTCGCCTTCCTTCAGCGCGGGAAGCGGGAGAACCTTGATCGATTCATCGGTG
>JAZTZC010000300.1:0-1730 GCA_045637265.1 Eubacteriales bacterium
GCATGGCTGCTCGGACCCATCTTCGGTGCATCGGCGGCAGCGGTCGGTTCTGCACTTGCCGATGTGATTATGGGCTATGTCGCGTACGCACCCGCAACCTTTGTCGTCAAAGGCGGAATCGCACTCGCCGCATCTCTGCTCTTCCCCATCCTCGTCAAGCTCTGCAAAAAGGATACCCCCGCCCGTCTGCTCTCCGCCATCGCAGGAGAAGCGATCATGGTCGGCGGCTATTTCCTCTATGAATCGGTCTTCCTGCGTCTCGGCATGGGCGCGGCTGCAAGTCTGCCCGGCAACACCCTGCAGGCGGTCTGCGGCATCATCGGCGCGAATCTTCTCGTCCGAATTCTGATGGCAAACAAGACCATTCGGAAGTATTTTTGAATTTTTTTAAGTTTTTTTGCAAAAACAGGGAACAAAATCGGATTTTTGTCGTCTATATAAAGTAACAGCATCATTTGTTTTGGAGGTACGCTTTATGAACCGATCATCCGTCATTTGTTTTGCCCTGTTTTTCTTTTTGCTCCTGTTCATTCCCGCCTGCAGATCCGAGAACACCGAGCTTCCTGCCGAACGTACACCACAGATTCTGTCGGGTGTCTGGGAACTCGGAGAACGTATCCCTCTGCCCGCAGGCTGTGTGGTGCAGAATCATCACAGCTTCAGCCGCGGAGAAAACGGACAGATTTATTTCACCGCCGCACCCACACCCATGTCCTCTGAAAAACGGCTGATGATACTTACAGGCGGTACAGTCACCGCTCTGCCCTATCCCGACGGCGGATTTTCATCGGCGGAACCGTATACATTTGCCATGCAGTCCTGCTTTACCGCATTGCCAAACGGCGGCTTTGCGTCGGTCTACGACATCGGCAAGACGCATATGCTCGTCATCACGGACGCGGATAACCGCACAGTCACCGAGACCGACATCCCTCACTTTGGCGATCTCGATCAGATTCACGATATCATCTACGCACCCGCACAGGACACCATCTACTTCTGCTCCGAAACACGCGCCGCGGCATATGCTCCCGATGGGACGTTTCTTTATGAACTTTCCCTCTCCTATCCGATCATCGGACTTGGCGTGTCGCGCGACGGCACAGGCTATCTCTGTCTGTACGATCTTATGACCGACATTTCCCAGATTTCCGTGCGTCCGTTTGACAATGACGCAAAAAAACCGGGTGAGCCGTTTCTGCTCCCCGAGACTGTCAATCTGATGAACGCCGACCTTTATGACCATCCCGCCTATGACCTTTGCTGGAATTCCGGCGATACCGTCTGGGGCTGTGAGTTTCTGCCTGCGGGCACTGATCCCAAAACCGTGCTGCCGACGGAGCTCATCAACCTCCTCAATTCCGGCATCGATGCGATGATCCCGACCGATCTGATCTTCTTGTCGGAGGACGAAGCGCTTCTCTACTCCTCCGATTTCAAGCACAATCCGATGGAATCCGAGCCGTATTATGCTATGCTCACGCGTGTCCCCGAAGAGGCGTTGACGCCCGTCTTTGAAATCGTTGTTGCCTCCTGCGGCGCGGGAGCACTTGCGGATGATGCGATTGCGTTCAATGCATCACAAGACGAGTTCCGCGTGGTCTTCCGCTCCTATGACCACTATGGCACAGATGACGCAGAGAAGCCGCGCTCGGCATTTGAAACCGATCTGATCACAGGCAAGATTCCCGATATCGTCCTCGGAAACGGCTATTTCGTGCTTGACGATT
>JAZTZC010000301.1:0-2234 GCA_045637265.1 Eubacteriales bacterium
AGCCTTTTCTGCGATGCTCTCATCAATGAACAGGAAGGAGGCGTCTGCTTTGGCTGCCGTATCGGCCAGATCGGGAGCAGCCCATTCGGGGTCGAGCGGAACCAGGACGGCGCCGATGGACAGCAGTGCATAATAAAGCAGCGCCCATTCGTAGGTGAGCTTGCCGATCACAACACAGTGCTTTCCGGCACATCCCATCGCAAGCAGCTTGGAGGCCAGTGCCCGGATATCGTCACGTGCCTGTACAAAGGAAACCTTGACCGGTTCTTCATCGTGTGCTTTGAGACGATACGAGAACAGATCATGTTCGCCGTACTGTTCTGCCGCCCATTCCACAAGGTGGCGTACGGAGGTGAATTCGTTCTTTTCGTGGATCTGATGTTTTTTCATGTTATCATTATGACTTTCGCAAAAACGAAAGCTTCCTTTCTTTATTGATATGCGGAAACAGACAGGAGTATTCGGTCAGGCGCGCATGCCGTCAAGCAGAATGCTGAAGCTGTACCGGAAATTCTGAACGGCAAGGTCCATCGGCAGATGGCGGCCGACAGCATCGGCATTGTAGCCGCGGCAAAAGCACCAGATGGCGTAACTCATGGCATCGGAATCGATGTTTTTGATATACTGACGCTCTTTTGCGTAATCGATCAGTTTCCGGATCTCGGTGTACCACCAGTTGTAATTGCTCTGGGAATGGGAATCGTTTTCAAAGACATATTGGTTGAACTGCATTTTGTTTTCGTAGGACATGACGAGTGCGCGGGTCACGACATCGATGACATGCTGAAAGAATTCCTCTGCGGAGTTTGTCTGCTCCGGTGTGATGCTTTTTCGGATCTTTACAACCATGTTGCTGTAGATGATCTCCAGAACCTCTTCGATGTTGCGGAAGCGGTTGTAGAAGACACGGTTGGTGATCTCCATTGTCTGCAGGATCTTTCGCACGGTCAGCGTGCCGGCACCCTCGGTCGTGGCGAGCTGCTCTGCGACCTCGATGATCTTCTCGGACATTTCGTCACGGATGCGGTCATCGTTTTTGGTATCTGCCTGTCGGGAATCGGGATTATTCAAAGGTTCACCGCCCTCTGTTTGATTTTGAATACAAGATGTTCTTGCGTTGGAAAACCGAAGACACGGTTTCAGCACACGGTGTGCTGGACTATGCTGTAAAAATCAGCACATAGTGTGCCGAAATCTCTAATATTATACCACAGTTTTTCGTCCGTGTCAATGGGGAATTGCAGGAAATTTCAAAAAAGGACAAAAATAATTGAATTATGGCAAAAAAGTACCGCTGCCGTGAAAGACAGCGGTGCAGAGAAATGGGGGGATATGGAAGGAATACGAATAATCGGAGAGAAGGGCTGCAAGGATGCCTAAAAGGATGTGTTCCTTTTGATCTGCCGTCCCAAATGATAAGTACGATATCAGCCATATCTACCATTTCTGTGTTGCGTTTCAGCGGGGCAAACCGTTTCCACCGATCATAACGCGGACGTATGATATACTTGGAGAGACGGTGTGTATCTGCATACTGCTCTGCAAGGGAATCGATGCCGTCGGCGCCGCCGCTGATAATGGTATCGACGCCTTCCGGAACATACGGTGCAATGTCGATGTTTTTGATACTCCGTGAACCGACAATCAGTAATTTCATGAATGAAAACCTCCTGTATGATATATACCTGAATAAGTATACACCCAAATAGGGAAATTGTCAATTGGGTATATATCCGATAAAATAGATATCGGAGGAGGGATACTGATGGTAAGATTGACGATCGACCGATATTTGCATGAGCGCGGTATGACCAGATATGAATTATCCAAGCGAACTGAAATCAAATTCCAGACGATAGATCGTTATTATAAGAATCGTGTTGTCCGGTACGACAGTTACATTTTGGACCGTATTTGCGCGGAACTGGAATGTCAGGTTTGTGATATCCTTGAATATGTGAAGGATGAAGATAGAACCGAGCCGTGAAAAAGATGATGGGCTGCTGCACTTCTGTGCAAGCAGCCCATGCTGTTTATATGATCGTTTGATGATGTGATCTTCAGCTTCTCGAGTCGGAATTAACCGTAATACCCGCAATGACCTTCTTTGCGTCGGAGATCAGCTTTGCCGCCATATCGCGGTTGACATAGAACTCGCCTTCGCCGTTGACGGTCATGAAGCAGCGGCGCGTTGCATACGCATAGAACTTGTACTCGGTGACGATATCGGATTC
>JAZTZC010000302.1:0-2656 GCA_045637265.1 Eubacteriales bacterium
GTACAAGAAGAAGCTGACCGACGAACAGATTGCTGCACTCGATCCCAAGGAACGCGAAGAAATGGAAGCATTCTGCAAGATGCGTGAAGAACAGATCAAGGATCTGTACGATCTCGTTTACGAAATGGCAAGATAATCACAAAAAACGATCCTGTCACGGAAGTTCCGCGGCAGGATTTTTTCTGCGCAAAAAAGATCGGGTCTGCGGCATCGGATACCACAGACCCTGTTTTGATTCGATTTTTGATCAGTCGAGATATTCCTTGAGCACCTTTTCCAGCGACTTGTTCGCTGCCTTGATGTTCTTTTCATACCAGGAAGTGAAGTTTCTGCCGAGGCTGGGCGTGTCGATAAAGTTGACAAATTCATTGTTGAACGCCATCGAAGTTTCGTAGTTATAATAACCAAGGTCATAAATACGTGCCGCCTTGATGATGTCAAGCATTTCCGCAGAGTCGTTGTCGCGGGAAGCCTTCGTCTGTAGCGCAACTTCGTAGTACGCAGGCAGAACCTTGCTGTAGCCGATGGCACTCATGGCTTCCAGAATGATGGAAGTACGTTCGGGATCGGTTGCCGTCATCGGGATAACGCACATATTGGTACCGGCATCGACGTTGGTGCAGTATTCTGCCGCTTCATCGTACTTCGGCCACGGAACGATACCGAAGTCGGTGTCCATGTCACGCATGGTCTCGACATCGTGCATGTTCATATCGATAAACAGCGAACGTCCTTCTTCAAAAATCTTGATAAAGTCCGCAGAATAGGACAAATCGCCCGTATCGACAAACGCATCATCCGATTCGATCAGATCGAAATAACGGTTGAAGACCTCGACCGTCTTATCGGACATAATCGAGATGTACGGGATATCGTCCTCATCCTTGGAGACAACACGCAGACCGCTCGTTGCAAATGCCTGCACGGGACCGACCCACTTCTGTGTGACATAACCGTAACGGTCGTATTCCTTGCTTATCGTACCGTCACCGTTGAGATCCATTGCGGCACCCTTTGCCATAGTTTCCCATGTCTCATAGGTCCACTTGCCGTCCTTGACAAGCTGATACGGATATTCCAGATCGAGATCCTGGAACATCTGCTTGTTGAAGAGCATCAGATTTGCCGCACCCATCGAACAGTAGGACAGGTCGCCAATCATGACATAGAGCCGGTTATTGATGGAAAAGCTCTTTCTTGCATCCTGGTCCCACCACGGATTGTCGAGATTGACGCAAGGAAGCTCGGTATTCCAGTCAAGCACCAGTCCCTGGTTGGCATAGGAGAATGCCGCACGGCCGTGTGCCATGACAAGGCTGTAGGCATCATCGCCCGCAAGAATGGTAGTAACGGCATCGGTTTCCGAGTTGTCGTGCGAGGAGGGCTGATAGGTAATGGTAACATTGTATTTTTCGGAAATCAAAGAGTTTCTCTCAAAAATGGCATCGTCAACGATTTCACCCGTAGCCGCCTCGACATACATATCTTCAATCCAGCGCGGATTGTTACGGATCAGCATATGGAAATCATAGCCTTCATAGTCCTTTTCGGGCAAATTGACAAACGGGTCAAATGCCTCTTCAGTTTCAACGGCACTCTCGCCGCCGGTCACCGCGTCTGTGGTTTCGGGCGTGGTGGTTGTCTCACCGCCGCCGCAGGAAACAACGGCACTTGCCAGAAGAACAGCGGCAAGAATCAAAGATAAACGCTTCATGTGAAAATCCTCCATTCATTTCATCAGTTTCGGTTACATTATAGCACAACAAGAAAAAAAAATCAAGGGATATCCGGATTCTCGCACGATTTTGACGTTTCTTTCTGCTTTTTTTGACCAAAAGATCTTGCAATTGACGCTTCAATTGTGTATAATAAAAGCAGGAAATATTTCAAAGATTGAGAGGTCATGCACAATGGCAATGCAGATTACAAAAAAACTCGCACAGAAAAACAGCGACGCGTTTCATGCCGCACCCGTTACCGTCGGATTTCTCGGTGACAGCGTGACAAACGGCTGCTTTGAAGTCTATCCCGCCATGACTGATGCGGGTGAGCGCGGCTTTGATGTCGTATTTGAGCCGGAAAACAGTTATGCCGCACATGTACGCAAGATTCTGTCCCTGCTCTATCCGAAGGCACAGATCAACATCATCAATGCGGGTATTTCCGGTGACAGCGCCCCCGGCGGTCTTGCACGCATGGAACGGGATCTGCTTCCTTTCCGTCCCGATCTGGTTGTGGTCTGCTACGGACTCAATGACAGCGGTGCGGGAGATGACGGAATTGCGCGTTATCACGATGCGCTCGTTGCGATCATAGGTAAGCTGAAAGAAGCAGGATGCGAGGTCATTCTGATGACGCCCCAGCCGATCTGTGCGCGTGTCCATACCCAACTGCGCGGAGAGGGACTGCGTGCGATGGCGAAAACCCTTGCAGACAACTTTGCAAACGGTGGATTTGACCGTTATATGCAGGCGGCACGTGCGGCGGCTGACAAAACCGATGTCCCGCTGTGTGACGTTTACGCCAAGTGGATGACCATGTTTGACTGCGGCGTGGATATCACCGATCTGCTCTCCAATTATCTCAATCATCCGACAAGAGAACTGCACCATCTGTTTGCGTATTCGCTGGTTCATACGATGTTCGGACTTTCATA
>JAZTZC010000303.1:0-6465 GCA_045637265.1 Eubacteriales bacterium
GCCCTTCTTTTGCCCTCAACAATTATCACAGCTGCCGGTGCAGTCGTTACCCCCGATTCTCTGCCCAAAGAAGAAACTGTTGCCTCCGAGCTGTATACCGTCGGTATTCTGCGCGGTGACGGTAAGAATTTTAATCTTGGCGATATCCCGGACCGTCTTCAGGCGTGTGTCATGGTTGTCTGTATGCGCGGCGAAGAAGAACAGGCACTTGCGGCTTATAAGTCCGGCAAGGTCAAGTGTCCCTTCACCGATGTGACCAAGGAACAGGACTGGGCAAAGCCGTATATTGCATGGCTCTATGACAAGGGCATTACCAACGGTATCGGTGACAATAAATTCGGCAACGGTCCCTGTACCGCTCAGATGTATGCCGCATTTATGCTTCGTGCACTGGGCTACAAAGACACCGCACCCAATGGCGGTAAGACGGACTTTGCATTTGACGATGCTGTTTCCTTCGCACAAAAGAAAAAGATCGGTAATTCCACCCTGCTGTCCAAGAATTTCGACCGCGGCAACATGGCATCCGTGACATACTTGACACTGGCTGCAGATGTCAAGGGCTCCAATATTATTCTGCTGCAGCAGTTGGTCAATGCCGGTGCAATCAAGAAAGATACAGCAAAGGCTCTGCTCGACAAATTCGTTCCGGCTGTCACACCAGAGCCCGATATCGGCGACATCGAGATTCCCGCGGAGACGGTTACGCTGTTGACAACGAGCAATGCTTCCTATGAGTTCAAAGGCGCACAGAATTCCTCTGATAAGGTCGATGTTGCGGCATATGCACGTAACCGTGCGTTGGAACAGGAGTTTGGCATTTCTCTGAATGTCAAGACCGTCGCACAGTCCAAATACACTGATGAGGTGCGTCGTGCAGTAACATCCGGCGATACCACCTATGATTTCACCGCAGGCAGACTCCAAGATCTGTTCCCGCTCGCAGCGGAAGGACATCTGCGTGATCTGAACCGTGTCCTCGGTATCAATCTTGGCGCATCCTGGTGGGAATCCTCGATCAACGAGAGTGTCTCCGTTGCAGGAAAGCAGTTCTTCGCAGCCGGCGATCTGCTCCTCTCCGATAATACCTCCGCACAGGTTCTGTTCTATAACAGCGACGTCGGCTCCTCTCTCGGAATCGCCGATCCTGTCTCCCAGGTTCTCTCGGGTACATGGACACTGGACGCACTTCATACTGCCGCAAAGACAGCGGCTGATGCTTCTGTCAACTCCATCTTAACCGACGGTACGGTTGCATTCTCCCTGTATGAATCTTCCGGTGAGAAGCTGATTGGACGCGACAGCAGTGATTATCTTGCGTTGACGGTTGATCCGAACCGCGCAGTCAATCTCTATGAGCGCGTTGCGGCAATTCCGGGTATGAATGTTGATTCGGAATTTGTTCATATGCAGTTCGCACAGGGGGATGCGCTCTTCTCGGCGGATACGCTTTCTGCCATTTCCAGATACGCTGAAATCGGCGCGAACTGGCAGGTTCTGCCCATGCCCAAAGCGAATGCAGGTCAAGGTCGTTACTATACCGTTGCTAATGCGAATACTTATCTGATTGCGGTTCCCAAAACCTCTGCAAATCCCGCAATCGGCGAAATCATCGATGCAATGGCAGAGCGTTCTGCCGCATACGAGAATGCGTATCTTGCACAGTGGGGCGGCGGAACACGCAGCACGATGCTTGAAACCATTTTTGATTCGACAACGGTTGACCTGGTCTATTGCAGTACAACCGCACAGGATCTGCTTTCCGCGTTCGATATTACGAAGACGAAAATTTATGACGCGGTCCTGATGTATGCACTGTATGAAAAGACGATTATGACCGAACTGTCCAAATATAACAGTGCAATTTCTGCTGCAAAGTAATTTGCAGGTTCACAGCACCGATTCGACAAATCTATACAAAACATCGCGAGAGTTGTTGATTTCTGCAGCTCTCGCGATTCTTTTGCGTTTATGATTTGAATGTTAAAAGCCGATGAATGTTGTTGTATTAACATTCATCGGCTTGTCCGATATTATATATACATTTATGTTCCGAGAATCGTTTGTCCGTGATGGATGATATCCTTCACAGCATTTGCGCCGCATTTCTTTTCAATGAGCGCATATGCATCAGCAATATCGGGAGGACGGGAGGTTATGTTATGACAGTCTGAGCCCAACAAATGCACCAGACCTTCATTCAACAGCTTTATGGATTTTCTTGCGTTGAAAAATCCGCAAAATGCGCTGGAATTCATCTGCATCATAACGCCGCACGAGGCAAGCTGACGGATCGCCGGCAGATTACCAAAGGACAGATAACGGTCAATATGCGCCATAATGACCCGGAATCCTTTTTGTCTGTTCAGCTCTGCGATATCGTTGACCATACGGTTTGACCATGCACACATTGGCATTTCAATCAATAAACCCTCGGTATTTTCGATGCGCATCTGATCCAGTTCTTGCATGGCGGTGATTCCGTCAAAATAATGGACTTCCGCTCCCGCAAACAGCTTGATTTCCTGATTGGAAATGTTCGATTGCAGAAGATCGAATTGCGAAGCACGCTTTTCCAGAAAATGCTTTGGATTGTCTCGTGACGGGTAGAAATGCGGTGTCAGAACAACAGAGCTCACACCTTGCTCAAGCAGCGTGTCGAGCATCTGCTGACTCATTTCAACCGACTTGCTTCCATCATCCATCTTGGGCAGAATGTGCGTATGAAAATCAATTCTGCGTCCAAAGAATATGCTGGTAGGATTTGATTCAGGCTTCATTTCCGTCTCCGGATGCTTCATCTTTGCGCTGATAATAATCGTAATTCTTATACTTGCTGTTTTTGCCGTAGTACTTGTTTTCGGTACGAGAACAGTTCATGACAAATCCGATGATATTGGCATGGTTATGCTGAAGCTGGCGGACAGTATCATCCATCAGGCGCTTGTCAGCATAGTCCTGACGCGCAACGATCACAATACCGTCGGTCAGTTTTGCGACAACCAGCGCATCGGTAACCGCTGCGATCGGAGGAAGGTCAATGATGATGTAATCGTAGGTCTTCCGGAATGCTTCAATGACTGCCGCCATTCGATTGGAGGAGAGAAGTTCCGAAGGGTTCGGAGGGATATCACCGCATGCGATGACACGGAGTCCTTCCAGGTCGGCAGATGTCTGAACACACGCAGGATCGACTTCTTTGCCAACAAGCAAGTTACTTAAGCCGGGCGCTTTTTTGATGCTCAGGACTTTTTCGAAATTGGACATACGCATATCTGCGTCGATCAAAAGCACCTTTTTTCCCGCTTTCATCAAATCATATGCAAGATTGATGGAAGTGGTCGATTTGCCTTCATGCGCCATCGAACTGGTTACACCGATGACACGGCTGTCCGACTCCTGTGCAAAGCTGAACATGATATTGGTGCGAAGTCTTTTGTGTGCTTCTGCAGTCGCAAAAGGACGCGCAGGACCAATAACAGAGGAGTAGTCAAGAATTTCCGTCTGCTGCTTATTCTTATGAAACAACTTCATGATATATACCCCTTTCTCTGCTTATTTCACAACATCGCGTTTATAATACGCATACGATTTGCTGGTCTTCTGATTTGCATCCGGCACAACAGCAAGAACCGGAATGTTGTAACGCTGGAACAGGTAATCATCATCACGAATCGTGGTATCCAATAGATCAATAACAACAATAATGCCGCAGCTGCCGACAAAACCGAGAAGCAGACCGATCAAAGCGAACTTTGTATAACTGGGCGAGGATCTTTCCGTCGGAAGGATTGCAGAATCAACCAGGCGGACATTACTGCCGTCAACAATTTCAGCAATTCTGTTCGGGAGAACATCAACGATTGTATCAACGATCAGTTCCGCTTCCGCAGGATCTTCACTAGTAGCGACGATTTGGAATACTTCCGAACCATTAACGGAAGTAGCCTCGACCATTTTTTCCAATTCTTCATAAGTATATTCCAGATCAGCGATATCAATGACCGTTTCCAGTGTCGTACGGCTTTCCAGAATAATGATGTAAATCTGAAGCAGTGTCTTAGCAGCAGACAATTCACCGGAGCTGATGCTGAGTGATGTGCCGCCAAAGGAAATAGAACTGTTGTTGACATACATCATTGCTTTTGATTCATACTGAGGAGTAACGAAATAAAAAGCATAGGAAAATGTGATGGCACCAAGCAGAATCGAGCAAAGGATGATAATCCATGCTTTTTTCCACAAAACCTTGATCAAATGCAGAAGATCAATTTCAATTTCGCCGTTCTCAGACGCCGGAACGATTTGATTATTCATAATGTATCCCCTTTTTTATATTTTGTCAATAATGAAATTGAAAGGAAAAGACAGATTCATAAATCAATAAAATTTATGTCACCATCCTGTGTTTCATTGCATAATGCGATCAAACACAATTTGTCATTATATTATATCATAATTCGTCGAGTGTGTCAATATGTTGACGGAAAAACATTGATAAAAAGGGAAAGAAAACGAATGTTAGATCTTGTATTGAAGAGGTACGCATGAGCCAGTATAATTGAAAATCGATCTGAAATTATTTGCGGTCAAGCACCGAGTTCATTCGATGCTTGACCGCTGTTTCTGTATTTTTACAAGCCCCGTTTGTCTGACAGGATAGATGATCAGAATAGATACTTACCTTACCCGCAAAACCAGTTTTCCCCGATGTCCGCCTCTCAGCATGATCTGCTGTGCCGTATCCGCTTTGGTGATCGGATAAATGCCGTGAATCGAAGACGGGATCATTCCGTCTTCCACCATCGGCCAGACGTTTTTGATAAGCTCTGCAATCAGTTCAGCTTTGAACGGAGGAGTTCTTGACCGCAGGGTGGAGCCGATGATGCGGATGTTGCGGACATAGATGTTTTTCAGATCGATTTCCGTCAGCGTCCCTGCAAGTGCGGCAATCATGATCCAGCGAGCGCCATGTGCGAGATATGGCAGACAAGCACCCATATCCGCACCGCCAAGACAGTCGATGCAGACAGAAACGGGTGTCCCACGTTCCAGCTGTTCTTTCAGCACATCGCGGATATCTGTCACCGTTGTATCGACAACGATATCTGCGCCGAGCGGCTTGATCTTTTCTGCGGCATCGGCACCGCGCACCGTTGTAATGACACGAAGACCAAACGCCTTTGCCATCGGGATCACAACGGATGCAAGACCAGATGCACCCGCATGCATGAGCAGTGTATCGCCGGCTTTTGCTTTGCCCTCGTAGAACAGGTTCAGATATGCTGTACAGAACGCTTCCGGCATCGCAGCCGCTTCGGCGAGCGTTCTGCCTGCGGGAATCGGCATGACCATATCATAGGGAACGGTGACATATTCCGCATAACCGCCGCCGCCGAGCAGTGCGCAGACCGCATCACCGATCTTCCACGGCGATTCCTTTTGCGCATTTTCCCCCATGGCGCGGATGTAACCGGAAACCTCCAGTCCCATCCATTCGGGCGAACCGGGAGGAGGAGGGTAGTCTCCGGCTCTCTGCATCAGATCGGCACGGTTGAGTGCGGCGTAATGGATTTCGATCAGCACCTCATTTGCGGCAGGCACGGGATCGGGTACATCGTCCCAGCGCAGGGTGCGGTCTTTGTTGACTAAAATTGCTTTCATGTTGTTCCTTTCGTTACAGGTCATAAGAGACGTTGTCTGCAATGGCACGGACGGCGTGCAGAATCGGCTGTGACCGTGTTGCATAGCTGTCATAATGGTGGACGGTCAGCCACATGCAGCTGCCGAGCATCGGTCCGATCTGTCTGTGCAGCTTGCAGTGCGTACCGCCGGAGAGGAACAGGAACGGAATGTTCAGTTCCCGCCGCAAAAGGGCTGTAATACGCAGGTTTTCCAGTTCTTCGTCCTCGGAGTTTGCCGCTGTGACGATTTTGGAAATGTCAGCACCGCGTGTCTCGTGTGCTTTGGCAATGCGCAGGACCTCCTCGGCAGGCGTGAATTTCAGCACATGCGAGGACATCAGCACCTCACCGCCGCGTGCGTGAATATCGTCAATCAGCGCCATCTGCCGTTGGACAGCATCGGCATCTTCCGTCAGTTCACCCGGCGTCGGGCAGAAATAATCTCCCATGACATCGAGCAAGGTTGCACCGCAGGACAGCATCTGAAACAGTCCCTCGGACAGTTCCTCGTCGGTTTTGCCGCGACGGTAATTGGTGACATAAATCGGTTTACCGTCCATCTGCGAAAAGATTGCACACAGATTGGCGTCGGTACGCAGTTCATCCGTAAATTTTTCATATTGAAAGCCGTATGCGTCACAGCCGTCATATGCCGCATCACGCACGAGCTTCAGCGTATCATCGACATTCCCAGCCTGTACCATACAGGTAATGAGCGGTTTATTTTGATGAAGAAATGTTGGTTTGTTCCGCATGGAAAATCAGCCCCTTCCCATTACAT
>JAZTZC010000304.1:0-6136 GCA_045637265.1 Eubacteriales bacterium
GAGTGTCATTCTCTGCCGGGAAGAAGGTAAAGAAGATTTTCGCTGTCTGTCGTCACACTTGTGCGGAGGACAGATGTGCAAAGAGCAGCAGGCACAGGAGCAGAAAACGCCAGCAGTCAATGCGTGATGATGGAAACCGCATAGCCAAAAAGGCATACAAATGGTCTGCACCACAAAAGAGATGCAGACCGATACATCAAATTATGAAATGTTGTCCTCATCCTCGGACGCAGCTGCATCCGGCATGACGATTTTCGGCAGCTCGACGGGATTTTCCGCCGGTGCGAACGCGACTACACGGTTAATGGAGAAGCCCTTTTCCGAGAAATTGCGCTCGTATTCGGTGACGATGTTATCATCGTTCCATGCGCTGTTGTGAAGATCATAGGTGACATCCTCGCATCTCCAGCCGTTTGCCTCAAAGGACAGAAGGGAATAGTCAAACAGACCGCGGTTGTCGGTTTTGAAGGTAACCGTTCGTCCCGCATCCATGACGGTGCGGTACTGGGCAAGGAACGAGCCATAGGTCAGACGGCGCTTTTCGTGACCGGACTTGGGCCACGGATCGGAGAAGTTCAGATAAATGCCGTCCACCTCACCCGGTGCGAAAAAGTCGGTCAGCGCATTTGCGTTGGCAATGCAGAACATGACGTTGTCGGGTGTCTCGCCGCCGAAGGCTTCGTGACATTTTTCCATGGCGCACAGGATGACATCTGGAACGCGTTCCATCGCAAGGAAGTTCCATTCGGGATGCTTCTTCGCCATACCGATGACAAAGTCACCCTTGCCGCATCCGATTTCCAGCTGCAAAGGACGCTCGGGGTGCGCAAACAAACCGCGTGCGGTACCCGGCTTCAGCGTATCGGCGGTGATGAGCATATGAGAGAGCGCCGAACGGCGTTCATCCCCGTGCTTCTTTTTTCTCATTCTCATAGTTCTATTTCTCCCAAAAATCAGAATTAAAACATATAAAGTATACCATATATCCGGACGGATTGCAAGACAAAAAACAAGATTTTTGAAAATCCGCACCGCCCGATGACAGATAATACAGAAGACTAACCGAAACATAAGGAGGTTCCGATATGGATAAGGGATTGTTGTTCCAGTTCATGCGGGTCAAATTCCGTGAAGCGGGGTTTGCCGAGGCAGAGGTTGATCTGCATCTGCAGAGCCTGATTGAACGGTATCAGAATAAAACAGACGAAGAAATTGAGGCGGACATCAAGCGCCGCGGCGGTGCGTCCAGAATTGCGGCGGCAACCGTCGAGCGCAGAAATACCGTATTGATGGCGGATCCCGATTACCGTGCGTTTGTCGGCTCGGCACAGGCGGCTGATGCGGAGGCAAAAACGGGGTCTGACAGTCCGGCGACAGAAGAATCCGTCACTGATGCTGCATCTGTCGATGTAACCGCAGAAGCAGTGCCTGCTGTGACAGAATCTGTCGTTGCGGCGGCTGAATCGCCTTCAAAAATTACAGATGACGATCCGCTTGCCGCATGGTTTTCCGACGGTGCGGATAAGGCGGCAGATAAACACGATGTTCCGCCGCTGTTTGCGGAGCAGACACCTGCCAGACAGGAAGCCGCTGTACGGGAGACTGCTGCAGAGCATACGGGGGACGCATCGGATACTGCGCAGATTCCCGTTGTAAAGGAACCCGCCAAGCCTGTCGAAAAGCCTGCTGAACAACAGACCGTACATTCCATTCCGCTGTTCGGTGAATCGGTACAGCAGACAAAAACTGCACCGCAGAGAGCACCCGTTCCTCCCAGAACTGCCGCGGCGGATCTCGGACGTACCAAGGTGGTGCATATCCCGCAGAACGGACAGACACCCAAGCCCGCGCCGCAGACCCCGACCGCAAGTCAGGCATACCGCGACGAACAGCAGGCGATCTGGGCATCCGCAAACAATGTACGTGACGGACGCGGGACTCAGCCGAACCGTAATGGCGCATCGGACAGGGATGTCACAAAAGCCATTCCCGTACATAACCGTCACCGCGCACCTCAACAGAAGGAAGCTAAGCCGAAGATCGAATATGCAGACCGCGGCAATGTGACGTGGCTGCAGGAGAAAACGTATTGGGGTGAAGGCTCGGAGGAGGGTGTCAAGCGTTTCCGTATCATCCTCTCTGCCGCCGCGCTTCCCGTCGCCGCACTTCTGCTTGCCTATGCCGTCATCGCACTCGGACTGATTGTGCTGATGCCGGTTCTGATGGCAGCGTTTGTCATCGGACTTGTCGTCTGGGTTGCCGCAGGATCTCTTGTGGCACTCGTTGCCGTGATCTACGGTATTTCCCAGCTGTTTATCGTTGTTCCCATCGGTATGTTTGAGCTGGGTCTCGGTGTTGCCGCCATCGGTCTGACGATGTTTATCGGTATTCTGATATACAACATTGCCGTACGTCTTCTGCCGTTTTTGCTCCGTCAGTTTATCCGCTTCCAGAGCGTCTTCAAAGGATTTTTACAGGATCTCTATTATTATGTGAAAGGAGAGTGCTATCGGAGATGAAGCCTTCGTCCATTATTTTTCTGATTATTTCGGTACTGATCGTCGCCGGTGGATGCATTCTCTGCACAATCGGTTCGAATATGGCGGCAGAGCAGGATATTGCACTGTTCAAAACCGATATTGCGGTCATCGACGGCGATATCATCACCTCCGATACATTCGATGCCGCAGAAATCAATAAGATCAAAATGAATCTCGATGAGGTTCACGTGTATATCAGAGCATCTGATACGGGTGAGTCGTATCTGGAGCTGCACAACTTCCAGGTCGGCGGATATGACTATTCCATTCAGAACAAGATGCTGCTCATCGACAATGAAACCAGCCTCTTTTCGCTGATGCGCATTGCGGAGGGCAACTTCCACTTCGACGGTCTGCGTCACTATCTGACCTACAAGGCAGGCGCAAATACCGAAAAATCGCTGTATATCTATCTTGCCGAGGATGCCGCACTCAATGCCTTTGACATTACCATCAAGCGCGGTTCTGTCACCGTTGAGAATCTGTCGGTTTCCGCCGATTACAACATCTCCCTGCGTGCCGGCGATATTACGCTTCGAAACATCAATACCAAGTCCACGGTCAATCTGTCCGCAAACAAGGGTATTGTTACGACCGATGCGCTGACTTGCCGCTACGGTACGATTGTTGTCGGTGAAGGTGCTGCCGATCTGTATCTGACAAACATTCCGATGGAGCTTTCCGTCTCCGTTATGGAAGGCGATATCGAATGCGGCTATGCGACCAAGACCGAATACGGTCTGATGCTCGACGCTTCGGCATCGGGATCGCTTGTCTATCGCGGTGAAGAAAAGACCGAGCGTCCGTTTACGTATATGGCTTCTCCCGGTGCGTCTCTGCAGGCGTTTGCGGCGGAGCAGGGTGATATCAACATTGCCATCGAAGCAGTGGGTGTCACAGGACGCTTTGCATCGCTGTCGGAGGAGCTTGAAAAAGAAGCCGAGACAGAGGATTTAGACGCGATCACCGTTGTGGAGACAGAGACGGTGACCGAGACAGAAACATAACAGAAAAACAGTGGGTGACTTCCCAAAAACGGGAGTCACCCACGACTGTTTATGCGCGTTCGTAAAGCATGGTGCAGACGGTGTTCTGTGCCTGATCGGGCAAGGGCAGTTTGCCTGCACGGTACAGCAGATACGGAATGGCGTTGGGGGCATAGAAACGGGTTGCGGCAAATTCCTTTTCTGCGCGGTCAAGATCGGCGGGAAGACGCGGATAGACAAAATCATAATAGGACTTTGCAAGACCGTCGCCGCAGATCGCCGTAATTTCGGGCAAAAGCACAGTTTTGGTCAGCGACTGATAAGCATCAGACTGCGCTTTTGTAAAGCAGGGAATGTGCATGTGTACGTGGTCTTCCCGCATCTCTGCCATGCCCATTTCGATGATGCGGGTCAGCATCAGGCGCTCGGTTTCATTTTCGGAAACACCCTCGCGTGCCTGTTTTACGGCGGAGGAGAGCTGTTCGACTGTCCGCGTATCGAATTCCCGATAACCTGTGAGAATCGGAGGATCAAACTGTTGTAAAAAGGCGGTATCACATCCAAAATACTTTCCCGCACAGCCGCCGGAATACCGGATGTAGTCATACAGCGGTTCCTCCATGCCGCCGCAGGCTTCCGCGATTGCTTGATCCGACCAGGAGGCATCAATCCAATGGCGGCTTCCGTCTCCGCGCAGAGGGGTTGTGCCGTGTATCGGGAGACTGTATTCGACCATATAGTCATGAGCCGCAACGGTGATGAAGTCCCAGCGCAGAAGCGTTTCATCCGCGTCACAGCCAAGAAAACCGAGCGCACGGATATCACCGAGATGGCGGGTGATGACCGTATTGACCGCATCGGCAAGCGGCGTGAACAGCTGCATTTCAAACTGCTTCTGCGATGAGAGGAACGATGCATTGCTGATGAAGAATGTTGTGCGGTATTTGCCGGCGGTCTTTTTCAGATATCCCATCATGCAGAGATCGGCGAGCTTTTCTTCGATGTAGACGGCGGCGACACCGATGGTTTCACAAATGTCCTCCACGGGGAGAGCGCGATCGGCACAGGCGATGCAGATGTTCTGCGTCATCAAATCATTGCGCAGACCGTACAACGAGCCGTTGTTTGCATTGCCGGAAAAATATACAGTCAAGCGACGCGGTGTGTAAAGGTTGTTTTCCATTTCGATTTGCTCCTTTATGATGTTTCTGGATTCGGAGAGATGCCAGCGGACGGTTGCGGGGGAGATTCCGAGCCGCGATGCGATGTCATGACCGCTTTTGTTCTCAAAATAGAACATCGTTGTGATCTGCCGACGCAGTTGCGACAGATTCATAACCTTGCGGCGAAGCACGGCATACAGTTCTTTCTGCAGGACGGCTTCCTCGGGCGTGTCGGCACCGTCGGGTGTGTCGGAAAGGGATTCATCGGGGCACATCTGCCAATACCGCTTTTCGCGCCGATAGAAATTCGACCACGCATAGCGGCAGACACGGTATACATAGGCATCGAGATTGCCGATTTCGGCAGGATCTGCTTGGATGCGGAACAGGTCAAGCAGAATGTTCTGTGACAGATCCTCCGCATCCTGCACATTGTGGGTTTTGGCATATGCAAAGCCGTAAATCTTTTTTGCATAGGCGGCAAGTGTCAAATCGTCCATACATACTCTCCTTTCATTGGTTTCTGAATTGCAATTCATAATATATAGCAGGAGCCGAATCGGATTTGTTGGTGAAATTTTGAAAATTTCCGAAAATATCTGAAAATTTTTTGCGGTGCTGGCACGATGCATAAACGGCGGCAAATGCGGCAATCCTATTATTGCATTCCCAAAGGAATACGAATAGGAGAGATAGCATGAACAATATGATTGACCGAATTGCCCTGATTCTGACGGTTGTCGGTGCACTCAACTGGGGTACCATCGGCATTTTCCGTTACGATCTCGTTTCGCTGCTCTGCGGAGAAGGCGGTGTTCCCGCACCCGACAATCTGCTCGCGCGCATCATCTATACGGTGGTCGCACTGTCCGGTGTCTGGTGCATTTCGCTTCTGTTCCGCGAATCAAGTGACACGTATATCGCAGAGGCACGCTGAAAAACGAAAACTGCTGCTCACGGATTGCTCCGATGCAGCAGTTTTTGTGTTTTATTTTGCAAATTCGCCGAGACAATCGACATAATCAAGAAATCTCTGGATATGCAAGTCCCAGAAGTCCCAGGTATGTGCACCGGGATGCTCTTCAAAGTGATAGTCAAAGGGATTGCCGTCGAACGACTCGAAGAACGCGCGGGTTTTGTAAGCGGATTCGAGCAGGAAATCATCTGCACCGATGGCGTGGAAGACGCGCGGGATGGGCTTGTTCTCATCGAGAATTTTCTTTGCGTTGCCGAAGCAGTCGCGCGGGGTACCTTCCACAGCAATTCCGTCGAAACGGTTGAACTCCCACATGCTGTAGGCGTTATTCGGATCGGGATTGGAAACGTCGCGCGGCTCGTGGTTGTAGGCGCCCGCCGACAGACAGCCGATGACAGAGTAGTTCTCGGGCTTGGACAGACCGATCTTGCAGGCACCTTCGCCGCCCATGGAAAGTCCGACGACGTAGTT
>JAZTZC010000305.1:0-8000 GCA_045637265.1 Eubacteriales bacterium
TGTCGGAGGAATACGGTTGCTGTCTGCACAACGGAGTTCAGTTCTGCGATGGCATCCTTTTCATCTCCGCGTCTGCCACCGATGCCTTCATATTCGAAAATGAGGAAAAATCTACGTGTGATCGCTTCTTTGGAGCCGAGCTGACGAACAAGGTTGGCATAGTCCTGCTGGAGCACACGGCACTTTTCATCCGTTTCATGGGCAATTTCTTCCTCGATCTTATAAAGATGACGGTTGACATCTGCTTTCTTGGTCAGCACCTTGAACTGGATCTTTGCCGGGCTGATCTTGAGATAGGATACGAAAGAATAAATGATATTCCGCTGCTCTCTGGCACTGCGGAGAAGGAAGTTGATCGGGGAAACCTCGATGATTTTGACATAACGGTGGTCACGGGTATAAATGATCCCGTTACGAATATCTTCAATCGGAAGATACTGCGCCACGGGATTGTTCGATATTGGTACTGTTTGGGATTCACGGTTTGATATCTTTCTTTTTTCACGGTTCTTTTTTGGATGGGAGGAATCGTCATGAAATTCATCATCAAAATCATCGGAATTCTTCCGTTCCTTTTTTTCGGGTTTGGTCTTTTTCTGTTGAGATTGCTTTGACTTTGGATAACCGCCTTTTCCGATAATGCGTTTGTTCTGAAGAAACTTGAAGAATCCGAGGATGAAAGCAGATAAGCTCTCACCATTGACACCGATCAGAGCAAGAAGACCAAGCGGCAGGGCCGTGACACATGCAATTATGATTTTGGCTGTCAGGGAGATGTCTACCTTGAACAACGGAAGGATGCATACAGAGGCAAGCACGCCGGCTTCAATGACATTACGGAGCTTAAACATACCGCCCATGACAGTACCCGTGTCCACAAAGTTCTCGGGGATCCGATAGACATCCCGTTCTTCAGTCTGTCGTGCCATCGGCATCACCTCCATCCAGGTACAATGATAAGCTGTCGGCAAAATCTGCCGCCAGCACTTTTTGGTCTTCCGTCAGACCGAATACATCCTCGGTTATATAGTCATTGCCGACATAAACAACCGTATAATAAACATGAGTGTACGGTGTCCGTACCTCGGTAATTGTACCGTCTTCGTTTTGTATCTGTGAGACTTTTATTCTCGTTTCCTCAGCGTTCCGATAGAAAAAGAAGCTGTCCGAATCGGAAGCCAACGTTCTTCTGAGATCATTTACACGGATTATATTTTGAAAATCGGTAAGAGCACTGTACTCACAGATAATGCGGGTACTGTCGTGAGGAAGTGATGCGGTATACGGATCGCTGAGTGTCATGATATCATGCACACCGTATCGTGAAAAGTCTGCACGGATATCTGCGAGCACATCTATGTATGCGTTCTGCATGACGGTATCTACCACAGCACATGCTTCCGCGTAATTGTCTGTAAGAACAGCAGCATCATTCATCAGGATTTCTTCCGCAATGGATTCATCCCATACGGTATCATCCACTGTATCTGAGGCTGCACTGCTGTCTATTCCTGCAAAGAGCATCGATGGAAGCATGGTCAGAATTATCACTGGTAAAATCAGAAGCGCAGCAAATACAATAGCGACTTTGGCAATAACTTTTCGACCTTCCCATGCAAGTCCTGCTGTCATACCGTACGGTCCGAATGCCGCACCCTTGGATGCACCGGCAAGTATTTTTCCGGTTTTGAGTGCACCTTTGGCAGAATGCGCAGCTTGCGCGGTATGCTCAAGTCCACTCTTTTCGTTTTGGGAATCAGATGCCATCTTCTCCTCCGCTCAAAATAGAAAGTCCCAAACATTCAAAATGCTTGAGACTTTAGATTGTTATTTACTTTTCATCTTCCAGTTTCTTAATACGTGAGGCTGCCTCCAGATAGACCTCATCATCGTCACGTATGGAAACAACGATGATTTTCATAATATTGTTCTCGCGTACCAGACCGTAAACCACTCGTAATCCGAGGTCCTTCAGTTTGATCTTCATATAACCAGACAGTTTTGCGGTACGGTGATTTCCGAGCGGTTTTCCGTAGCCGCCCTCTGCATTTGGAAGAGGATTGGCTGATACTTTATCAATGGCTTTCAGTACATATTTCCGACTCTGCGGATCCAGCTTTTTCATGTCCCGCTGAGCTTCTTTGATATAGACGATCTCCCACTTCATCAGTCAATCTCCACATCAATATCATCCAGGTCTTCCGGTGATACACCCAGTTCCGCCATCATTTCTTCCTGTGTTAAAAGTTCACTGCTGTCTGCACTCGCCATCCGCTTCTCGGCTTCCTGCAGCAGAATATGATCGGAAAGCAGTTCCATAATTTCATCATACCGTTCCGGAGAAAGCAGAACACAGGCGGGTTTGTTGTTTTTTACAACAATTTTCATACCGCTGGATTCTACTTCGTCGAAGATCTTGTTTGCCTCACCACGGTTGAATCGTGTAATCGGTACAATGGAACGCATAATTGTGGATGCGTTGATAAAATCTCGTGTCATTGCAATACCTCCATGCATTGTATGATTTACCATTACTATTATACTATACATCGATGTATTTGTCAACATAAATATTGTCATTAAACTCGATCCTTTCTTCTCGGAATCTGCGGCAGCTTCTGTACAATCGATTCATGATACTTGACATCACCGTTTGCATCCATATACGGTGTCTTCTCTACGGTATCCTGCGGTACCTGCTTATACCATTTGGAGCCGTCTGCAGCTGTTACGGTCGTAAACGGAGTGTCCGGTTTCATATACTGATCCGCATTGTACATGGCAAATTCTGCGGGAGCCGCACCGCCGACCGATTCCTTGCCGATGATTCGTCCGCCGCCGATCTCTGTATCGGAGAACTGCGGAGCACCCGATTTACCGGCATATCCGAAATAGGATGTCATTGCTTCTGCGGCACGATCACCGGTAATGGAGCCTTGTTCCTTGATATTGCCTTTGGCTACCGCACCGATTACGGTGTTGGCAAAGTCTCCGCCTCTTTGTACAGAGGAATTGTACAGTCTCTGGCTGATGGTATGATTCTGCTGATTTGTGACACTGCTTGCAGCATGGCGTTCGGTTGTACGTCCGACAGCCCCGGCAAGTCCACCGGACAGGAAGGCGGCATCGCTGCCGGAGCTATAAGAAGAACCTCCGCTGCCTCTGCGGCTGCCAAATGTTCCGCCGCTGATCGCCTGTACACCCTTGAACGCAATCATCAACTCACCAAGCATACTGCCTCCGGTATGACCGACGTTGATACCGAGAGCGCTCATAAATGTATCAATTTTCTGCGATACCTTGAGGAAGGCAACCGCACAAAGAAACCAGATAAATATATTGCCTGTGACCTGTTCTTTCCCTTGTACCGCTACCTGTGACTGTACTTCGCCTTCTGTGATGGCAAGGCTTGATATGGAACAAAGACTGCAAATCATCAGCACAGTCAAAGTTATAATCAATAATTTTTTCATTATGTACCTCAACATTGTATGGCCGAAAAACATAGGTTTTGCTTAATATTAACATCATAAAGATAGGAACATCCATGACACCGCATTCATTGCGGCAGCAAAGATGTTCCTGTGGATTTTAGATATTATTTATCTGTAAACTTTGTGACTTTACATTACTCAAATAATGACTTAAAATCATCGCGGTCACGTAAGGCATCGTATTTGCTATCTGTTCTTAATCTATCAAGCAAAGTCTTTTCCCAATAACCGCTTTCGAGTGGTCTGTAATACTCGTAATTACAATGATCGAGAAGCAGGCAGGTATAATATTGTTTGCCGGATATCATAGCTTTATCAAATGCAGCAGCATATTTTTTAGCTTTTTCAAGATCTTTTACCGCTGCGGTATAATCCTGAGATACCAGGGCAATATCAGCAAGTTTTTCATGGATATCACTGAGATGTGAATTGAAGTGCAACGGATCTCCATTGGGGATGATGGCATCTATAATTTTCTTCTCCGCTTCTATACAAGCACGAACTCTCGGATCCAACACATCTCTGTCTTTGCACATTTCATAAAGTATGCAACAAAGTTTTGAGAGTGTTTTGGAAAGCATCCCTTGTTGATGCGTCAGCAATTCCTCACCCTCAAGACAGAGTGACAGAGCATCATCACGTGTTGTATATATCTCAGGAAATAATTCCGCATACTTTTTGGCATCTTCTATACGATTGCTGTATCTGTATGCACAGATAATATCCCATAATGCATGATCCTTACATTCTTCACCCTCCCCATTTTCATAAGCAATCAGATTGTGCTTTATGGAATTGTCAATCCATTCGATAAAATCTTCCGGTTTTTGATCAAAGGAAATGATATATTCAACCGAACCGAGCCACTGCCAATACTTGTATTCCTCCGAAAATTCCTTAACAGCTTGTTTTGCGAGCAGATAAGCCGCTTCAAGATTGCCATTTCTCCAGCGTTCATTCCAGTGTTCAACATATTCCGCATCAAAATATGCCTTACGCTCATCCTGTTCCGTAGGTTTCATCCCCAACAGCTCATCCGCGGAAACATGCAGAACTTTCGCCAGTGGTACAATCATAGCAAGATCGGGTGTTGTCAGACCACACTCCCACTTGCTGACCGATTTATAAGTGACGCCGAGAAAATCCGCCAGTTCTTCTTGTGTAAGATCATTTTTATGCCGTAAATCCTTGATTCTTTTTCCAATATTCTTCATAAAGTATCTCCTCTTTCTAGAATAAGCTGTGCACCGCTTCTGTATATAGTATAGCATAGTTTCTGCACACACACAACACCTTCTTCACCGAGAGAAACTCTCGTGTAAGGAGAGTTTCCTCAAATCTGTTTCTTTTCACACAAACAGCGGATTTGCTATAAATGTGCCCACCATGGATGTAAACAGCCGCAGGCACCATGCGTTCATAACAAGCAAAAACATCTGACCTGCGAACATCCGACACCATGATTTGAAAATGTTAGCAGTGGACTGTGAAGCACCCATTGCAAAGGCTACGGGTGCTGTAAATACCAGTACACCGAGCAGTACATACCGTTCTGCAGCTTCAAAGAGCAGCTTGATATAGTTCCATGCAAGGATAAGCAGCAAAATCAAAGCAATCAGTGCCACAGATCCGTTTGCGACAACGCCGAGAATGACCACCACAACACTGTTAAAGTCTGCAAACGACAGCGGCGGAAGCTCGGATGTCAGAATCCAATGATACGGTGTTCCGCCAATCTTCAAAGCAATGCCGACAATGTCATCCGCATAGACTGCAAGAAAAATAAACAGTACGCTGCGTATAGACAGTTTGATCGGATCCTCCGCTTCCAGACCAGCAACCAGGCCGAAATTCTTGAACAGATTCCATACCCAACCAAGCAGAATCAGACCGACTGCAAGTGCAGCGAAGACACTGTACATAGTTTCCGCTGCGGGAAAATACCGCAGGAAGGAATCCATATTGCATCCGAGTGCACCGAGCACGGATGTGGAAATCATATCAAGCAGGTTCATGATCTGCTCGGCGATCCATTCCACGATTTTATCTAAGATTCCCATAATGTGGTTTCACCTCAATTCAAAGGAGTACAGTCGGCGGACAGGGAGAGAAGCTGCCCGCGTTCTGTTTTTGGGGTTTATGGGGTATATGTACCGCCTGCCATGAGCGGGGTGACATACGCCATGATGAAGCCCAGACCGTTAAGAATCACCCATGAAATGAGAATGCGCTTCAGCCATGCTCTCGATTCATCGACGGTTTTACCGTTTTTCGAGAAGTTCATCAGCAGAAGCGCAACAGATGCGGTGACAACGGCTGCAATGGTGGAAATGCCGACGACCTTGCCGTAGACATCCTTCATGATTTCGGTTGCCTTTGTCCACATATCCGTGGCTGCATAGCAGGTTACGGACAGTATGGACATGATAAAGACAGCCGTAAGAACCATGCAGATGATCTTACGGCTGTAACAGTTGCTTCTGATTTTGGGTTTATGTGTGCTCATATTTCGCCTCCTGTGCGGCAATGCATTGCCTCTCTCCGACTCAGACTGCAAGGGAACAGAAAATACCGCCATCAATCATGACAGCGGTATCTCAAGCTTCGGATACAGTTATAAGCATACTCATTATAACAGATCAATGTGTAACTGTCAAGGAAAAAGCTGTGTAACCTTTGTGTAATTTCTGTGTAACTTTTCATATTTGACAGCGTAATTTCATTCCGCAACAAATTTATCCAGAATTTCTTGGGTATCCTTCGCTGTATATCCCCACAGAAAGCTGCTGACAAGATTGACTGCGAGGCTGCGGTATTCGATCATGGTTTTGCGGCACATGGGATAACCGGCTTGCTCCAGCGCGTCCAGAATATCCTCCTGAGAGTGGTATTCCTGCGTCGAAAAGTAATTGAAATAGAGCACCTGATAATACAGCTCGCCATACTTATATTTCTCCCGCATGGTTGCTGCGGCGTCATCCACCAGATTCAGCATCTTGTGACTGCGCTCAATGCATTTTGCCCGTTCTTCAATATCCGTTCCGCTGAGATCCGCGCCTGCAACATAAACGGAGTCCAGAAAATCCTCAATGCTCCCACCATAGTATGTTCTGAAGTCGCTCTTTACATGTTCAACCGACATAGACAGACTCCATACCACATCACGGTATTTCTTGAGCAGGAGCAGGGTGTCGTGATATCGTTCGTCTTGAATCATCTTTTTCCGTGCCATTTCAGATTACCTCGCTTTCATAGTTTTCTGTCACAGGTTCGATGGTTAAGGCAAATCGATAATCAATCTTGCTTTCCGGACAGCGGATAAGTAATTCTGTATTTACTATTTTACTCTTGCAGTCGTAAGATAAGGGATATAATAAATATCGCGCGCGCGAGCAGGAACAGCACGAAATTGCTTGAAGATTCAAGGTTTTTGCCACCCCTCGGATCATCTGCACAAGATGCGGTTTTGGCACGCATCCGATGTTTTTTGGCACGCTGATTTGTGACTCGGATACTTCATTTTCATTGTTTTGGCACGCAAGCCTGATCGTGTTTTCGATGTCCGGGCTCTCCGGTCCCCTCACGATTTCATCTTCCTCCGGGATATTGATATTGATGTTCAACGCCATTGCAACTTCCTCCTTATCGATTTGCAAATCTGAAATTTGAAACATTGTAGATAAATAATTACACAGATAGATTGCTGTGCCGTATTTCCCCTGGAAAGCAACCAATCTGACATAGCCAGCTTCCTCCAGCTTCCGCATGATGCGTCCGGCAGTAGATTTGGAAATCCCCCAGCGCTTACCGAGTTCTTCGTATCCAATCAATGGAGAGCGGGAGCCGTTGCGGATGTACACAACGGGACCGACAGCTGAGCCGGGAATACAGGAATCATTGTAGATCGTGTTCAGCCACAGATCCAGAATAATATCCATTTCCGAGCATTTTCCTCTTCCAATGAATTCGGAAACAAGCCGGTAAGGGAAAAAGAAAAAGCCATCGTCCTTTGTACAGGGAGCGTTGACTTCTACGACAGTATTGAATTTTGACCAGTTGTTGATTGAGAACCGGACATATTGACCTTTGTGCGTAACGGTATATGTAATCCAGTGACCGGCAGAAAGATGATCCAGAATTTCCAGTGTGGATTTCATAGTTCTTCTGCGGAACAACTTTGCAAGCTCGCTTGCCTGAATGATCCACTCACCAGGTGCAACGGTATAGGAGATACCGTCAATGGCGATATATGATGTTCTGAAATTGGCAAGTGAACACAGTACCATAAAAAAGAACAAATACGAATCTCCATTCAGACGGATATGAGGATCCTCCGAAAGTGAACGGATCAGTTTATGGTAAATACGACAGCGTGAATAAGTTACGAGCTGTTGAAGCTTTAGTTGGTATTGCATGATTTCCTCCTCGAAATAATTGAGTTAATTTTAGTTGACTCCATATTGTCCAAATGAAGTATTAATTCTAGTATTCTTAATGAAAAGACTG
>JAZTZC010000306.1:0-13380 GCA_045637265.1 Eubacteriales bacterium
CTGAACCTCTCCCACAAGGATGCCATTCCGAAGAACTAACGAGATATTTCTACAGATCCCTGTCCTGCGATGGGGATCTGTTTTTTTGTCGGATTGTGTTTTTGATATATTGAAAGAAATTTTGAAAACCTATTGACAAACGCGGGTTTGTGTGGTATAATATATACGTAATCAAGAGTGATTACGAGATATCGCGGGGTAGAGCAGCCTGGTAGCTCGTCGGGCTCATAACCCGGAGGTCATGAGGTTCAAATCCCATCCCCGCAACCAAAACAATTCCCAAGTCGAATGACTTGGGATATTTTTTTTGGAACGATGTGTTCCGTTCGCACGAAACGTGAAGTTTCCTTCGGCAGTGATGTTCGCTTCGCGCGTGAATAGTAACACATCACTTCACTGCGAACCAAGTGAGCAGCATCACTACACCGTAAGTAAGGTGTAACATCACTTGCACGTCAGTGCAAACTTCACGATTGTATCTTTTTCGATATCGTTATGCAGAACGAAATCGGTCACCGCAAGGTGGCTGTTTTCTTTGTTTCACCGGCTATCCTCATATTTGGAAAATTCCAACATTGCTTTAGAAATCTCTCAAACGGCGTTATTGATTTTTTATAAAACTTATGATATCATATAATCAGAAAGCGCGCCTTCTGATAAAAACAACGAAGGAGAGATCATATGGCAGAACTGAGAATACCGGAAGTGATACTCAGAGAAAGACGTAAAAAAGGACTGACACAGGAGGAACTTGCTGTTCAGTTAGGTGTTTCCTCACAGGCGATATCGAACTGGGAGCGCGGCGGATACCCGGATATTACATTACTTCCGCGCATTGCAAACTTTTTTGGTATTACTGTGGATGAACTGATTGGCAATGATGAGGCAAACCGCAAAGAGGACATCGAAAGTTTCTCCGACAGATATTGGAAGCTGTCAGGATCAAAACAAGGCTTTGCCGAACGTCTTTTACTGGCGAAGGAATACTATCAAAAATATCCGGGTGATTATGAAATTATGCATGCGCTCGGATATGCGATCGTAAACAATATGGATGTGATTGAGGAAAACGCCGATCTTATGAAAGAAATCCACGAAAAAATCATGTCGGGATGTACGGACGAAAACTATCGGCGTGATTCCATCCATTATATGTGTTATGTTTGTACGGATGAGGAACTTGAAGGGCGTATTGGAAACAGCGAACTGGATTGGTCGGAAGCAGTAGCAATCGGTGAAATCCGTGAGGACAGATTCCTTTTGCAGAACAGAATTCCAGAATATTACAGTCAGCGTAATTCCAACGATCTGTTGATATTCATGCAGTATCTCGGTCGCAATAATATGAATTACTATCGAAAAGAAGATGAATTCGTATTTGATGAACCTTCCCGGACCGCTGCGTGGGAGCTTCATAAACTTCGTCTGCTTGAAGCATTTGCCGATAACGGCGAAGTGCCGGATGCGTGGAGCGGATGCTATGCCGAATTCACCTTGAAAGCGGCGGGAGCACTGATCGGCTGCGGAAATATGGATGATGGCTTTGCACTGTTGGAAAAAACCTTTCCGCTGTATGAACGGTGGCTGAAAATCCCCGAGGGTGCTCTTATGGATGTCGGCTGTGAAGATGTCTTCGGCGGTGCAAAAATCTCAAAGTTCAACCATGAAACCAATATGGTTCATATTTATTTCAAAGATGGAAAGAAAGTATGGACACCGTATCTTTGGCTTTTCTGGCAGCTTCGCGGGGATATATTGGCCGCTATGAACCAGTGGCATTGGTTCGATCATGTAAAAGAAGACGAGAGATACAAACGTCTGTACGAAAGAGCCAAGATACTTGCTGAGAAGTAATATATCATCCTATGTATTTTGATAGCGTAAAATCCGCATGATATCTTTTGGGTCTGACTTGCCAAACAAAAGAAACAGTCACCGCAAGGTGGCTGTTTTCTTTTTCTGTGAAAAAACCTTGGAATTTATATGATCGGCTTGAAAAATATCCTCTTTTATGGTACAATAAAGCACAAAGAAGGGCAGAATTTCCATCTGCTCAATCAAAAAACGCGACAAGGATTTTCCTTTGATATAATGGAGAATAACATGAGTAATCTAATCGAGATCACCGATTTTCAGGCACCTCAGCTGGATGTATATGCTCGCTTGACCGAGGTTCAGCTGTACAATCACGAATTTCCCGAAAAGGGGATGTTTATAGCAGAAAGCCCCAAGGTGATCGAGCGGGCACTGGATGCGGGATACGAACCGGTTTCGTGTCTGATGGAGAAAAAACATATCGAGGGCGAGGGCAGACCGATTCTTGACCGCATCGGTGATGTCCCTGTCTTCTGCGCGGAATTTGATGTTCTGACACAGCTGACAGGCTTTGCACTCACACGCGGTATGCTGTGTGCCATGAAACGCAAAAAACTGAAAACGGTCGCTCAAATCTGCCAAAACAAGAGCAGAGTTGTCATTCTTGACCGTGTGATGAATCCGACCAATGTGGGGGCAATCATCCGCTCCGCCGCGGCACTCGGCATGGATGCGGTTTTGCTGACACCGGGATGCTCCGATCCTCTGTACAGACGCGCTGTCAGAGTCAGCATGGGTACTGTTTTTCAGATCGAATGGACCTTTATAGAAAGCGGCGATTTGGATGAAATCAAAAGCCTTGGATTCAAAACCGCTGCGATGGCGCTGAAAGACGATACACTTTCCATCAGGGAACCGCGTCTGACCGAAGAACCCCGTCTTGCCGTCATCATGGGGACAGAGGGCGATGGACTTTCCGACGAAACCATCGCGGATTGCGATTATACGGTGAAAATTCCGATGTATCACGGCGTTGACTCGCTGAATGTTGCGGCGGCTTCGGCAGTGGCATTTTATCAGCTTGGCCATAATACGGAAGCGCAAAAGTAACGAATAATGTTCCAATCGAGACGCGATGTCGATCCATACCAAGCCAATTACAGAGACAGAGAGGAAAACATCATTATGAAAAACATACGTATCGGTGTCATCAACTGGGATGCATCGCTCACCCGTGATACATACTTTGGCTATTATCAGACAAGATCGCTTTCACAGGCGAAATACCGCACTTGGGTGCCATTTTACGCGGACATCATCGATGAGGAACGGATCGATTACCATTTTCGCTCTGTTGCAGAATATGAACAGGAGCTGCGGTATGCCATCGACGCGGGCATTGACTATTTTGCGTTTGTGTGGTATCCAACGGAGGGATCGCTTCTGCACGAACAGAAATCGCCGATCGACTGCAGCCACAGAGTGCATGAGCTCAATTACGCACGGCATCTTTACGAGAAAAGCACATTGACAGACAAGCTCGGAATGTGCGCCATTTTGAGCGGTCATCCGTTCACCGATCACGATCTTTCGGATCTTGTAACTGCGTTTGAAAAGCCGTATTATGAAAAGATCGACGGTCGACCGCTGCTGTATGTCTATCCCAACAATACAAAGGAAACAATCCTGCACATTCATGCTCTTTGTGAGATGCGCGGCATTCCGACACCGTTTACCGTTCCGATGTTTACTTCTGCCGATGTTTTGCCGCTCGCGGATGCGATTTCCGCATATGCTGCTTACAATCCGACCGATGTTGATCGGTATGACGCGCTTTGCCGCTTTGCGATCGAGCAGGATCTGCGCCGTATGCAGACAGGAAAGCCGATCATTCCGCTGTTTACCGTTGGCTGGAATCCCACACCGCGTATGGAGCGCTTGACACCGTGGACAACCAATGCGGCGGGCGGTTCTATCTATATGAATGTACAATTTGCGCCCGCACCGCAGGAATCGGAACTGACAGACGGTGCGAAGCTGTTTGCAGAACATATCAAAAATAATGTAAAAGAAAGATTTATCGGACATATTTTAACATTTGCATGGAACGAATTTGAGGAAGGCGGGTATATCTGTCCGACATATCGCAAAGACGGTTCGATCAATGATACTCAGGTTTATGCGTTTGCGAAGGCTGCGGCGCTGTTCCGCTCCGAATTGCAGGATATGTGATCATGTTTTGCTCGATGCCAGTGTTTTTTCTATTGCAAAATCCGTCGATTTCTGATATAATAACTTGAAATGAAACGATTCGAGGTACAATTATGGAACAGAATCTATATGACAGCTATGTCCGCCTGTTGAAACGGGAGCTTGTACCCGCAATGGGATGCACGGAGCCGATTGCGGTTGCATATGCGGCGGCATCTGCGGTAAGAGAGCTTGGCGTTTTGCCGGATAAGGTAGACATCTGTGTCAGCGCAAACATCATCAAAAACGTAAAAAGTGTTGTTGTGCCGAATACGGGCGGACTTCGCGGGCTTGCTGCAGCAGCGGCAGCGGGTATCATCGCCGGTGATCCGGCAAAACAGCTTTTGGTTATCAGCGAGGTCACAGAGGAACAGCAAAAACAAATTGCGGACTATCTGGAACGTGCTTCGTTTATTGTCAGAGAATCGGAAACAGGCGTGGTTTTTGACATCGATATCACATTGTGCGGCGGCGGTCATACGGCAAGCTGTCGGATTGCCGAAGATCACACCAATATCGTCTGTATTCAGCGGGACGGAGAAACCGTTTACAGCCGTAATCTGGAAGTCACGATAGCCGAGACTGCAGAAGAAAAAGAGCAGCTGTCGGTGGAGCACATCGTCGAATTTGCGGATACGCTCTGCATTGACGATGTCAAAAAGATCTTTGACCGACAGATCTCCTGTAATATGGATATTGCCAAGGAAGGTCTGCGAAACAATTACGGTGCGCGCATTGGACAGGTCATTCTCGCCACACGGGAAAACGATGTGCTGACCCGTGCCAAAGCGTATGCCGCGGCGGCATCCGATGCCCGTATGGGCGGATGTGAAAAGCCCGTTGTCATCAATTCCGGTTCGGGAAATCAGGGGATTACCGCATCGGTACCTGTCGTGATCTATGCAAGAGAGCTTGGTGTATCAGAGGATCGGCTTTACCGCGCACTTGCGGTATCCAATCTTGTGACGATTCATCTGAAAACGGGCATTGGTACGCTTAGTGCCTATTGCGGGGTTATCAGCGCAGGATGCGGTGCGGCGGCTGGGATTACCTATCTGTACGGCGGCGGATTCCGTGAGATCGCGCATACAGTTGTCAATGCGCTTGCCATCAATTCCGGCGTTATCTGCGACGGTGCCAAAGCAAGCTGTGCCGCGAAGATCGCATCGGCTGTCGAAGCGGGAATCCTCGGTATGCAGATGTTCCGCGAAGGAAGCCAATTCTTCGGCGGTGACGGCATTGTCAGCAAGGGTGTGGAAAATACCATCCGCAATGTCGGTCGTCTTGCTGCAGAGGGTATGCGCAAAACCGATGCGGAGATTATCAAGATTATGCTGTCGTAACAGATATTATAGAAAGGATAGTTATCATGTACTTATACGAAACCCATCTGCACACGTGTCCCGTCAGCCGCTGTGCAGGCGCGACACCGGAGGAATCCGTTCAGTATTATAAGAGTATCGGTTATGCCGGTATCTTTGTCACCAATCACTTCATCGACGGCAACATCAATGTCGACCGTTCTCTGCCGTATGAAGAACGCATCCGCTTTTATTTTTCCGATTATGAAAAAGCGCTGGAGGTTGGACGCGAAATCGGACTTTCCGTTTTTGCAGGTGTTGAAATGACCTATGGCGGCACGGATTTCCTTGTCTACGGTCTTGATAAAGCCTGGTATCTTGCACACCCGGAAATTGAGGGAATGCCGAAGAGCAAGCTGCTTCCGATGATGATGGAGCACGGCGCACTGGTCATTCATGCGCATCCGTTCCGAGAAGCCTCGTATATCGATCACATCCGTCTGTATCCGCGCTGTGTCCACGGTGTTGAAATTTTCAATGCCTGCCGTTCGGAGTTTGAAAACAAGCTTTCTGCGCAGTATACCGAAAACTATGAATTGATTCGCCATGCAGGCTCGGACAACCATTCCGCAAGCCGCCTGAAAACGCTCGGTGGTATGATGACAGATCATCCGATCGCCGATGAGATGGATTATGTGCGTACGGTACTGAACGGCGGTGCGAAGCCGTTTAAGAGAACAGAAGATGGCACGATTGTGATGCTGTGAGGAATTACTAATGAAAAAAATATTGCTGCTTGACATGTACGGGGTTATTTTAGAAGAAAGCAAGGGCAATTTTATCCCATATACCTATGCCCATTTCCCTCAGTCCGAATATGATCGTATTACGCATATATTCCGTGTGGAAAAACTGTTCACACAGGCTGGTTATGGTAAAATATCTTCTGACGAATTTCTGTCCCGACTCGGATATGACGATCCGCAGTTTTCTATGAAAGATTATATTGAGCACCATCTGACGCTTGACCCGGGATTCCGTCCGTTCGCAGAGCAGTTCTTCGAGAAATACGATTTTGTTCTACTGTCGACCGATGTGTCAGAGTGGAGCAAATACATCACGGAATATCACCGTCTTGACCTGTATTTCAAACAGAAAATTGTATCGGGAGATATCGGATTGCGTAAGCCTGATCCTGAAATTTATGCTTACACCTTGAAAGCACTTGGGGTGTCTGGAGAGGATTGCCTGTTTGTCGACAACAGTGTGGAAAACTTACGTGCCGCGGAAGCCTTCGGTATTACACCGATTTTGTTTAATCGTGACGGCGAGGATTTTGACGGCAAAATCGTAAATTCCTTTGACGCGCTTGCGGCATTGCTGTGATTTTTCATTATCTCAATTTAGGAGCACAACATGAACATCTATATTACCTATCAAAACGGCGTATTTGCGGTATCAAAATCACCTGTCGGGGCGGTCTGCACACTTTTGGAGCCTGTCTGCATTGAGAACGGATGCGAGATCACCGTTCCGTATCTGGCAGAAGAAAACGGACATGCCCTGTACCGCGATGACAAAAACGAAGTCACGCTGACGGTTGAGCAGAAGTCCGAAACGCTCTTTTATCTGCTTCGCACATGGAAAAACCTGTCGTCTGGGACACGTTCTGTCCGCATTGCCCAGCGCATCAAGCCGTTATTTGATGTCAAAAAATACCTCATCCCGTGCGTCAATGTCAATGGCAACGAATTTGGTGCCGGTCTGGAACCGAAAGGCTTGGAGCGCGACGGCAAACGCTGGGTCTTCGGCTATGACCGTGTTTCGATTCCCGCATGCACGCTGACGGAAAACAAGGATGTCGCATGTGCGCTGTTTGCGTCTGCGGAGGATGCGCTGTCGCTGGAATCCTCCTGCTCGATCTTCAAGGACGAAAACGGCGACTTTGTGCAGGAACTGTCGCATCCTGTAGCAGAATTGCCGCTGACCTACTGTGACCGCGACAAATATGCCGACGGCTATGAGACGTTCTTTACAATGGCGCCCGGTGAAACGGTGACGCTTGGCGCGTATCTGTCAGTATCGAAGCCGCGCTGGGAAAACTACGGTATCTGTGAGGTTATGGATGCCGCACTTGCTCTGTACGGCGACAACAGCGAAATCAAAGAATCTGCAAAGAAAGCACTTTGGAACAACTCGATCACGTTTGCCAAGAGCTTGATTACCGACTACAACGGCAAAAAAGGCTTCATCATCGGTTTTCTGCCCGATGGAAACGGCGGTTTTGCGTATCGCGGCGATCGCTGCTTTGAGCTGGCTTGGTGCGGACAGAATATCCTGTTCTCCCGCATGCTGATTGAGGACTACATCCGCTTCGGTCACAACGATTCTCTTGACGATGCGCTGGAAATTCTCGATACGCGCGTCTCGCTTTGCACGGCAAAGTCAGGATTGCTGGCGGCACAGCTGCGCGATTATGAAAATCTCGATGCAGCGACGGCTGACACCTGCAACATGGGCTACGGTGCGTATGAGCTGATCCGTACCTATCAGACCCTGCAGAAAATCGGCATTGACAAGCCCGCGTATCTTGCGGCGGCAAAGGGATTTGGCGACTTTATGATCGCACATTTCTCCGACGAATACGGCTTTGGCAAGCAGTGGCGGCTCGACGGTATCTGCACCGACCGGGGCGGCTCCATCGGCGGTTTCGTTATTCCTGCGCTCATCAAGCTGTATGAGGTGACATCGGAGCAGAACTATCTTGCGATGGCGGAACGTGCGATGCAGTTCTATATGGAGCGTGATCTTGACAAATTTGTCTGTACGGCGGGTGCGCTCGATACCTGCTGTGTGGACAAGGAAACGGCATTCCCGTTCATCATCAGCGGCGTTCTGCTGTATCAGACAACCGGCAATGCGCAGTATCTCGAGGATGCCAAAAAGGCTGCGTACTACTTTACATCGTGGATGTTCCACTATGATCCCGTCTATGGCGTGGATTCAGAAGTTTACGAATACAATGTGACCGTTAAAGGTCTGACCTCCGTTTCTGCACAGCATCATCATCTTGATATGTATGCAGGCATCATCGTGCCGTATCTGCGCACACTTGCCGATCTGACGGGTGATGCCAACTGGCGTACCCGTGCCGATATGATGTGGCGCGCGGTTACCCAGTACATTGGTGACGGGGAGTTGGTTGTACACAATGTCGTTCGTCCCACAGGTTCCCAGAACGAAGCATTGTTCCATTGCCGCTGGGGCTTTGGTCACGGCAGACGCGGTCAGCTCAACGACTGGCTCGTTGCATGGCCGTGTGCGTTCCGTCTGTCGGTTTTGGCGGAAGAAGAATTTTGATAGAAATATGGGGAGGACCGTGTCGTGCGGTTCTCCCCGTTTGGCTTATTTTGTGGGATGGGTTTGACTGAGAATCTTCTCCGATGCTGCATTGAGCTTGTTTTCCCACATCTCCCAGCGCGCATCGGCTTTCATTTCCTGTTCCACCTTGGAATAATCGGGATTGCACCACATCGGGAAGGTTGCGGCAAGGGTGGAGCATAGTGTGATATCTCCTATATGCGGTGTGTTGTGCAGATTTACGGGAACATGTTTGACAAGCAGTGCTGTATACATGGCATCCGGCGTTCTTACGGTATGGTCAAATGCTTTTGCATGATCTGCGGCGCAGTCAAGTGCAGCAAATGCTTTGTCATGGTCGCCGAATTCCCACTCCAGCCGAGCAAGATACAGATACAAGTACGCCGCTTCTTTGTGATAATATCCGAGATTTCCATCGTCACACAGATAGTCAAACAGTGCGATCAGTCCCCTGACCTTTTGTATCGGCATATCGGTATCATAGTTGTGAATGTCATTGACAAGTGCATACATCGTCAGTTCGGCAAACTGATTTGCCAATGCAAGCAGTCCTTCGCCGAGATATCTTGCTTGTGAGACACCGTCGATGGCATTGGTGCGTGCGATTTCACGGCACTGTTCAAGTGGCGGAAGACGATCAGCAAGCGTAAGAGCCTTATCATACTCGCCGAAGTTGCGGTATAATATGAGCAATTCGGAAATTGCCTGATATCGGATGACATGATCCTTTGCTGTATCGATCAGCGATTCCCAGAGTGCTGCGGCTTCCAGCCAGTATTCGTTTTGTTTATGATAGTCAAAGCGGTGCAGAATATGTCCGTCCTCGCCGTAGTGCAGCCATTCTGTATGCCGCATCCATCCGGTGTCCGACAGCATCTGTGCCAATCGATGTGTCAGCCGTTCATTACCCGGAAACTCTGCCAGTCCTGTGCGGAGCAGTGTAATACAGTCATCGTTGGTCACGTCGTCTGTGATGTTCTGTCGGTCAAGCTCATCGACCTTTGCCAGAATCGCATCAATTTTGGCTTCTCTTTCACCCTGATATCCAAACAGTTCATCAATGGAAATACCAAACACATTGGCAATCGCGGGGATCATCTCCATATCGGGATAACAGCCGCCCGATTCCCAACGGCTGACAGCCTGCGCCGTGACACCGAGCAAAGCGGCAAGCTCTTCCTGCGTGCGGTCATCCCGGCGGCGCAGTTCGCGGATTGTGGTTCCAAGATTCAGTTTCATCGTGTTACTACCGTGCTTTTCTCTGTTTTGAAAAGTCCTCTCATCTGTATTCACATCGCGCTTTGTGTAATTGTATTATAGCAAATCGGCGGCGGAAAGTCAATCATCGATTGTTTGTTGTTTTTTCAATCGGTGATTGAATTCGTCGCAAAACAATTTTCCAAATTATCAAAAACACCTTTTCATTTTGCCGACAATGTGATATAATAATCCCATCAAGCATCATGTAAAGGAGTCATTTGAGATGAAAGAATACTATACCATAGACGTTGCGGGGGTCAAGCGTGATCTGCCGCTGTGTGCGCTGACGGATGAACTGTATATCGGCGCGTTTGTCATTTTCGGAGATGTGGAGCTGACGGCTGCCGCGGCAAAAGCGCTGCTTGAAAAAGCACCGGAATTTGATCTTCTGCTGACCGCCGAATCCAAGGGTATTCCGCTGGTTTACGAAATGGCACGCCAGTGCGGCGCAAAAGAATATCTTCTTGCACGCAAAGCACCGAAGCTGTACATGAAGAATGTCATCAAGACGGAGGTCAAGTCGATTACAACCGCGCGGGTACAGACCTTGTATCTCGATCAGACCGATATGGACAAGATGCACGGCAAGCGTGTGCTGATCGTGGACGATGTCATTTCCACGGGCGAATCGCTTCATGCGCTGGAAGTGCTGGTGGAAAAGTCCGGCGGTATCATTGCGGGCAGAATGGCGATTCTTGCCGAAGGTGATGCCATGAAGCGGGACGATATTCTGTATGTACAGAAGCTGCCGTTGTTTGATAAGAATGGGGAGCCGATAGAGACATAAATTTCAAATCTCCCGCTTTGAGAAAGCGCGCAAACAACCGCCTGCCACGCCGGAGACGGTTGTTCCTTTCTCTCCTGTGCGAGAGAAAGGAACCAAAGAGCGCACTTTCGTTCGCATTGCGTTGCCGCATGAAAGAAAGATCAAAAGAAACACTTTCGAAGCGGCAACAGATGCTTACTCCTCTGGCGGAATTGTGATGCTATCCGCAAAGATGTGGATCGTCGAACATCGGAGGCGGCGATGTGCGCCTTTGAACATGGATGAGTGCGCGCGGGAGGTTGGCGTCTTCCTTTTTGATATGGGGGTATATGTAACGGTGAAAAGAAATGCAAACAAACGCAAATGGACAGCTGATGAAGTCCGGCAATGGTATCAAACTACGGGGGCTTTTACATACGCAAACCCCGATGATTTGAATATCATTGTCAAGAAGCCGGGACGAGAAGGATTTACGGTGAATTGGGCAAATCCGAAAGCATACTTGATACAGGGCGCAATTCTTGCGATTGCTTTTGCGATTTTATTTTTGCTGAAATAATCCGATAGGTACCAAGTATCGTTTATGCTTTCTCAAAGCGTGGTAGTTATATTTCCCCAATATTTTAGGTCTGCCGCAAGTTTTCACTTGCAGCAGACCTTTGATCATTTTTCGGAAATTACTTTTTCAGCAGCTCCAGCTCAAACGCAATCTTTGCAGACGGGGAGAGGGACAGGGACTGTTCAAAGTGTGCGATTGCACCTGCGATATCGCCATTGTACAGACAGCCGTAGCCGAGCATACCGTGCAGAGAAGCCAGACGGTTGGTCGTGCCGTTGCCGACGAAGCAGTTGTAAAGACCGCCGACCACACGGTGATACTTACAGCCCTCGGAAAGTTCGCGTTCCCATCCGAGGATCGCATCACGCATGATCTTCTGTGCACGCATTTCCTCACCGCCAAGACGGACTGCCATCGCGTAGTAGTACACGAACTCACCGCCCATGTTCCACATACCGACGTCCTTCATGCCGGCGAGCTTCTTGATGATCTCGTCGGCTTCTTCGGTCTTACCGAGCGCCTTGAGTGCCGCCGCTTCATAGTACATGTACGGCATCATGACGCTTTCGTTCCAGAAACCGACATTGAGATTTTCGGGCATCTTCTGCGATGCACGGAACGATGCAAGGGCGTCTTCAAAGCGGCCTTCCTTCATGGCAACACGTCCGCGGGAGAAGCAAGCGTACATGTACGGTTCTGCCGTTGCAAATTCCGCACCTTCACCGGGGGAGAACGTATGGGAACGCATCGCATCTTCCGCGCGATCAAACTGACCTGCGGCGTTGAACGCACGTGCGATTGTCAGCTGAATCTGGTCGGTGACGTTTTCGGGCTTGTGTGCATCCAGGAAGACTGCGTTTTCGTCACCCGACGTACCGAGCTTCTGCATGACGGTCGCCATTTCGGTGAGCAGCGTTGCGTCGCCGTCGTGCAGTTCCACGGCACGGCGCATCAAAGGCAGTGCATCGGCGGGACGTTCGAGATGATTGAAGTAGGCAAGTGCGAGATTGCGGTACGGAATGTAGAAGTTCGGCAGTTCCTTGATCGAAATCTTCCACAGGTCAGCCGCGTCTTCATAGCGCTGTGCATTGTAGTAAAGACAGCCGAGCAGATATGCCGCAAAACCGTCCTTGGGCTTTGCATCGAGTGCGGCACGGAGCACGGTGATTTCCTCGGCGCGCATCGGAAAGACATCGACGATCCATTCCTTTGCAGCGGCACTTCTGTGGCGGGATGCACGGACACCTTCACCGAGTTCGTCACACATCAAAGCCGCGGTATAGTGCAGCATTGCATGGTTCGGACGAAGCTTCAATACACCGTCGAGGAGAACCTTACATTCAGCGGTAAAGCCTGCGTTCCAAAGATCAAAGCCGATGTCAAGAGCGGTCTGTGCGGGATCGGACAGCAGGGAATCAAAGAAGGCCTGCTTGCCCTTGCCGGTGACGATGGCAAGCGCAAAACGGCTCAGATGGTTGAGCGGATCGATATCGATCGCACGGCGGCAGATATCCGCGGCAGAACGGGAAAGTCCCAGCTTGTAAAGAGCCAGTGCGGCATAAGCGTGTGCAATCGGATGACGTGCTTCCTTTTCAAGAGCGGCAGTCGCGTGCTGATACATTTCGGCGTAATTGCCGCGCTTACCGTCAATGGCGGCAATGGCAGCCATCGCAGGGGAGATGACGTTGTTCGACCATGCGGCACGGTAGAGCGCATCATACGCTTCGTCGAGCCGTCCGAGATTGCGCAGACAGATGCCGCGCAGATAACCGACGGTACCGTCCTCGGGGTTCTGGTTGTAGCGACATTCGATCTTCCATGCGCGGTCGAGGTACGACAGTGCTTCTTCATAACGGGTAATACGCGCGTAGTATTCGCCCATTGCCTTGAGTGCGGGCAGATAATCGGGATCGCGGCGGAGTGCTTCGAGATAGTAGAGATCCGGCTTATAGAGCGGGTCGCGGTACTGGTCGATGTGCTGACCTGCGTTGACGAGCTCGCACGGGGTGATGAGCTTATCGGGCTTCGGAATGCCCTTGTTGTCTTTC
>JAZTZC010000307.1:0-1634 GCA_045637265.1 Eubacteriales bacterium
TGCGTAGTCCAGTGGATGAAGCGGCTGAATGCTGACAAGCACCTGAGGAATCGGAAGATACCGCGCAAACGGGAAAACAACTTGAGATGTGACATAGGTCGACATCACAATAAAAAGTGCGTCAAGATCCGCTCCCTGTGCATGCTTCAGCGCAGCATAAGACGAATCGATATCGTCTGCATACCCAAGATCAACCGTCGTGACAGCCGGGGAAAAATAAGTGTGAAGTGCTGCCTGCTTCTGCATCAGATGCTCCCGCAGACCTTCAAACTGCTCCCAATATACGTAATGTCCCATTCCGATGATGCCGATTCTCGGCGCTCGCGTATGTATCATGACGGAACCCATCCCCTCTTTCTGTTTTGTTACTGTATCTATTATACATTGCAAGCCGTGGTTATGTAAATGAGAAAAACGACCATTATAGCACAAATCGACCATGAATGCCCGGCTTATACTTGACAATTTTCCAAAATTACAGTACAATACCTATAGGATATTTTTTTTCAAAGGAGAACCGCTGAATGGAAAATCTGACACAGTTTATCGATTTCGATCTGCAAATTGCGGAGATTCTGCTGGTACACCGCAATCAGTTCATTGAACGTTTTTCGTGGAATTATTATAAAACGGGACGCAACATAGACGGCTTTGTTTTATGTGTTTCCGGGCAGGCGGAATTTTTGTTTTCCGATGAACGGCTTATTCTGCACGCGGGGCAGGCGATGTTTCTTTCCGCGCAGGATGCCTATACGGTTCATTGCATTGGTGAGGAGCCATTTGTTCACTACACCGTCAATTTCCGATTGATCCAGGACAGTGCACGGGCATCGGAGAATCCGATTGCGGATGCATTGTTTTCCGGTGCTTTCCGGTTTTGTACCAATGATGCGAATTACCATCTGTATGAAACCGATTTTTCGCAGCTGCTTTCCGTGTGGCAGATCAAAAACAGCGGCTACCGTGTCATGGCAAAGTCCCTTCTGTATCGGCTGTTATACAAATATTTTACCGATATCGGACAACAGCTGTATTATTCCGATCAGTATCTGCGGCTGATCCCCGCACAGCAGGTATTGGATACCGAATACATGATGGATCACAGCATTGCGTCGCTGGCTTCCCTGTGCGGGCTCAGTGAAACACACTTCCGTCGGCTGTTTCACAAGTTATTCGGCTGTTCCCCCACAGAATACCGTCTGCAGAAGCGTTTGCTCCGCGCAAAGGATTTATTATTGTCCGGGGAATATTCGATCACGGAGGCAGCGCAAAGCGTGGGGTTTTCCGACGGAAATTACTTTGCCAGAATGTTCCGTCGGGAAACCGGCATGACGCCGAGCGCGTATGTCAGGCAAATGATCGCAGAAAACGAAATGCCTTAGATGATACGGCACTCGGATATGATGTTCGACGGCGAATATTGATAGCCATCTGGATGTGGTGAGCAAGGCGGATACGGGTGCGGCGATGAGTAAGGCGTTGGGATCAGTGATCCACAAGAAAAGGGCTGACCACTCGATCAGCCCTTATTATGTTTGTTCTATTAGACAAATTCGAATTGGTAAGTCTGAATTACAGCTTCAACACTGCAACAACCTCGTCATCAACTATTTCACCAGTCTCTGCAAAGCCGA
>JAZTZC010000308.1:0-3309 GCA_045637265.1 Eubacteriales bacterium
TTGGCCTCCGACTTGCGAAGCGTGACGGATGAGTCGTCAGCTCGGCGGCAAAACTACACAATGCATGGTAACGAGAATTAAGCATATTTTTTGTAGTAATTTTCAATAATATCTCAAAAGAAAAGTAACAAAAGAACGACTCATCCGTCAAATTCCCCATGGGAATTTGCCACCTTCCCTCACCAGGGAAGGCTTGGACACGTGCGCCCGTCAGGTTATGTTTCTTTTCACTCAAACAGCTTCATCTGTGCGCTGTTTGTCGGGTCGGCGGCACCTTTGGCTGTGACATTCTTATACGGAATTCCAAGATGCTCATAGCCGAGGCGGGTAACGCATCTGCCGCGCGGGGTACGGTTCAGAAATCCGATCTGCATCAGGTACGGCTCGCAGACATCCTCCAAGGTGACTGCTTCCTCACCGATTGTCGCGGCGAGCGTTTCCAGTCCCACAGGACCGCCGTCGTAGAACTTGATGACGGTTCGGAGCATCGCGCGGTCAATGTTGTCAAGACCGAGTGCGTCGATTTCGAGTGCACGGAGCGCATAATCGGCAATGTCGCGGGTCACAACGCCGTCGCCTTTGATCTGGGCAAAGTCGCGGACGCGCTTGAGCAGTCGGTTGGCAATACGGGGTGTGCCGCGGGAACGCGATGCGATTTCATACGCACCGTCGTCGTCGATGTCAACACCTAAAATCCGTGCGGAACGGCGGACAAGGATTGTCAGCTCCTCGGGGGTGTAGAGCTCTAACTTCAAGACAACACCGAATCGGTCACGCAGAGGCTGGGTCAGCTGTCCGGCTCTCGTCGTTGCGCCGATTAACGTGAAGTGGGCAAGCGGCAGGCGGATCGACCGTGCGGCGGGACCCTTGCCGACGACGATATCGACAACACCATCCTCCATTGCGGGATACAGAATTTCCTCAACGGTACGCGGCAGGCGGTGGATTTCGTCGATGAACAGCACGTCGCCCTCACCGAGATTGGTCAGCAGTGCCGCGAGGTCACCGGGCTTTTCGATGGCGGGACCCGAGGTGATGCGGATATTGACGCCCAGCTCGTTTGCGATGATGCCCGACAGCGTGGTTTTACCAAGACCGGGAGGTCCGTAGAGCAGTACATGGTCCAGCGGCTCTCCGCGCTGTTTGGCGGCATCGATATAGATTTTTAAGTTCTCCTTGGTCTTTTCCTGACCGATGTATTCGGAAAGCGCTTTGGGACGCAGTCCCGCGTCAGATTCGCTGTCCTCCTCGCGGTGGGTTCGGTCAACGATGCGCGACTCGTAGTCGTATTCGTCCTCGGTATCGAGGCTGTTTTCTTTGGGATCAAATAAGTTTTTCATGGTGTTCCTTTTCAAACGGTTTGATCGGGTCGGTATGAAGGGTGACATTGGTATTCGCACCATAAAACCTTCCCCCAGGGGAATGTTATTCGTGCGTACCATTATCGTAATCGCCAACCATTATTAGCATCATCCAATTATTTCATCAATTTCTTCAGCGCCGCTGTGATCATATCCTCCAGCGACAGGGTGGAATCGATCGTTTTGAGGACCGACGCGGCTTCCCCTCTCGTATAGCCGAGAACGAGGAGTGCGTTCATTGCCTCGGACAGATTGTCGCGTCCGGGGAGCAGATCGGTCTCGGCGGGCGCATGCTCCTGCTCGGCGGAAATCTGCTTTGCGATCTTGTCCTTCAATTCCAGAATGACACGCGCGGCAGTCTTTGCGCCGACACCGGGTGCTTTGGAGATGGACTTGGTATCGCCCGTACCGACCGCGACGGCAAACTGCTCGGGGGTCAGGTGGGAGAGAATGCTCATTGCCGCCTTCGGTCCGACACCCGATACCGAGGTCAGAAGACGGTAGGCGTGAAGCTCCTCCTGCGAAATGAAGCCGAACAAATCAAGCGCGTCTTCTTTGACGTTGAGATGGGTGAACAGCGTCACCCGCTCACCGAGCTTGGAGGACAGCTTGGCATGGGTCTTTGCCGAGATATTGCAGTAGAATGCAACGCCGCTGACATCAATGATCGCGGCGGCGATTTCGGTGGTAACGAGGGTTCCGGTGATGGAGTAGAACATATTTGTCTCCTTTTTTGAGAAATACCACGCTTTAGGGGATATACGACGCTTTGAGAAAGCGCGAAACCAAACGAATCACTCCGACAAGGGGAACGGATGACACTTTCTCTCCCGTGCGAGAGAAAGTGTCCAAAGAGCGCACTTTCGTTCGCATTGCGTTGCCGCACTTTAACAGGATCAAAAGATATAGTTTGGAAGCGGCAACAGATGCTCACTCCTCTGGCGGGATTATCATGCGATTCACAAAGATGTGGTTATACGAACATCGACGATGGCTTTGTGCGCCTTTGAACATGGCAAAGATCAAAGGATCGGTCAGCGTCTTCCGTTTGTAAATTCAATTTCTAATTTCTAATTTCTAATTTCTAATTTCTCATTGTCCCTACGTCAGTCTCGTCTTCTTCTCATTATAGAACGCGGCGAGGCGTGAGCCTGCGGAATGGGCGTGGCAGACGGCGATGGCGAGTGCGTCGGCGGTATCGTCGGGCTTGGGGACATTTTTGAGTCGCAAAATCTGCGCGACCATCAGCATGACCTGCTTTTTTTCGGCTTTGCCGTAGCCGGAGATGGCGGATTTGACCTGCATCGGCGTATATTCGGCGATCTGCAGTTTTTTCTGAATCCCGGCAAGCAGGATGACACCGCGAGCCTCGGCGACGGGAATACCGGTGGTGATATTGTTTGTAAAGAACAGTTCCTCGACTGCCATCTGGTCGGGGTGATAATAGTCGATGATCTCGCACAGCTCATTATAAACGTGCAGAAGCCGCTCCTCGACGTCGTATCCCGCCTCGGTTGTGATCGCGCCGTAGGCAATCGTGCGGAAGCGGTTGTTTGTATATTCGATGACACCCCAGCCGACGATGGCAATACCGGGGTCAATACCCAAAATAATCATAAGTCAAGATACATGCCCAAAAGCGTAAAGCCCGGGTGCAGAAGATAGCAGTAGGTCAGCATCGATGCGGGGTCTCCTCCGTCCTCGACGCGCAGAATCAGGTCATACGCAATGCGGTCGTCGTCCTCATTGGGACCGGGAACGGAATCGACGCGGATCAGTGACAGGTGATACGCATCTGCCGCCGCCAAAATACGGAACAAGGGAATATCCTCATCGGCGGTCACGCGCAGCTCCAGATACATGCCGAGCGCATCGGTATCCTCGGGACGCGGCACAGACAGGTTCCGTCGCAGGAGTGCATAGCGTGTCGTCACATCGGTATCGTATG
>JAZTZC010000309.1:0-21621 GCA_045637265.1 Eubacteriales bacterium
AGAGATGGTATTTCCGTCATCATCGGTACGGGCATCTGTGTACAGGCAAGATGCGGTGATGCGCTGTACCGCGTCGGCGGCTGGGGGTATTTTGTCGACCGCGGAGGCAGCGGCTTCAATCTCGGACGGGATGCGCTGGATGCGTATTATTCCGCACATGACGGTTCGGGAGAAGACACGCTGTTAACTTCTCTGATTGAAGAACAAACACTGTGCACGCCGGAGGAGCTGGTCAGCAAAATTTATGCGGGAGGGAAGTCCTTTGTCGCTTCCTTTGCGCCGCTTGTGACGGAAGCAGCACGTCGGGGTGACAGCATTTCGCACTCGATTCTGGAACGCAATACAGACTGCATCGCGCGGGTGATCCTGGCGGCGGCAAAGCATTTTCCCGCGGGTGAGGAACCGATTCCGGTTGTTCTCTGCGGCGGTCTTTCGCATGATGCGGAAATTGTCTCGGGTGTGAAGGAGAAATTGGCGGTTCATCCACGACTTTCCACGGAATGTCTGACGCGGGAACCTGTCGAGGGTGCGGTGATGCTTGCAAAGAAACTGGGAGGCTTTTGAGGATACCATGTGGAAAACAGAAATGCGAAACCCCAATACCATGCACATTGACAAGTGCGAAACCACAGAAATTCTGCGTTTGATTCAGGCGGAAAACGTGGTGGCTGTCGATGCGGTCGCAAATGCCATTCCGCAGATTGCAAAGGCCTGTGATGCGATTGAAGCCTCCATCCGTGCGGGCGGTCGCCTGATATATATGGGAGCGGGTTCGTCCGGACGCATCGGTGTGCTGGATGCTGTGGAATGTCCGCCGACCTACGGTGTTCCCAGAGAATTGGTTGTCGGTCTCATTGCCGGCGGCTATGACTGTATGTTCCGTGCGGCAGAGGGAGCCGAGGACAGCGCAGAGGCAGGGATTGCCGATCTCCGTGCGATTGATCTTACCAAAGAAGATGCTGTGGTCGGGATTTCAGCCGCGGGAAACGCCGGATATGTTGCGGCGGCATTGGAATATGCACGATCCCTTGGCTGTGTGACGATCGGTATCACCTCCAACTACCAAAGCCGTCTGGATCTGGAATCCGATATTGCGATTGTCACCGATACCGGTCCCGAACCGATTACCGGTTCTACGCGCATGAAGGCGGGAAGCGCACAGAAAATGGTCTGTAATATGCTGACGACCACGGTCATGACACGACTCGGCATGGTTTACGAAAATCTGATGATCAATTTGAAACCGACCAATATCAAGCTTCGCCGCCGCGTCATTTCGATCGTCTGTGAAATTCTGTCCTGTACCGAAGAGGAGGCTGTCCGCCGTCTCGATGCATACAACTGGTCGATCCGAGATGTTGTCGATCACAGAGAGGGGATGTAAACTGATGACCTCATCTGTTAAAAACCATAAAGGAGTCCCGACGCTGTTTGTGGATAACCGACCGATTCCGGGATTTGCCTATATTACTTATCGTACTTACAACAACCGTTACGCTGATTTTGCAGACATCGGATGTACGCTGTTCTCCATGCCTGTCTTTTTCGCGGAGCAGACCATCAACGAAACAACACAGATTCCTCCGATGGCAAAAGGCATTTTCGACGGTGATACGCCCGATTTTTCCATGTTCGATGCGGATGTGCAAAAGATTCTCGATGCCTGTCCGGGTGCGTATATTTTCCCGCGCGTCAATCTGTCGCTTCCAAAGAAATGGGAGCAGGAACATCCCGAGGAATGTTGTGATTTTGCATTTACCGAACATCATCGCGCGTGTTTTTCCTCTGACGCATGGGCGGATGAAACCAAGCGGCTCTTGGGGCTGTTTATTGACCATGTAGAATCCTCGCCATTCTGTGAACATATTGTCGGCTATCAGCTGGCGGGCGGCAATACCGAGGAATGGTTTCCCTTTGATATGCGCGGTTCTGTCGGCAAACGAAGCCGCGATGCGTTTGCAAGGTACTGTGAAACACGGGGACTTGCAGGAACCGAATCTGAATTGAAGCAATTTTACTCCGAGATGATCGCCGGAAGAATCATAGAGTTTTCCGCATATGCAAAAGAGAAAACCAACCGTCGACTCGTCATTGGCTGTTTCTACGGCTATACGATGGAATGTCCTACATGGCAGCAGGGTCATCATGCGCTGGAGCGAATTCTGAACTCCGACGACGTGGATTTTATTTGTTCACCCGTTTCGTACAACGCCCTTCGTCCAGTCGGTATGGATCACGCCAATATGCTGCCGATCGATTCGGTGAAGCTGCACGGAAAGCTGTACTTTGCCGAAAACGATACCCGTACCCATTTATCGAAAGCCCCGAATGAGCTTCCTGCGTACAACGGACCGATCTGGTTCGGACCTGCGGCAGTACAGACCTGTGAGATCATCCGTATGCACTTTTCCCGCGCACTGACCCACGGACATGCGATGTGGTGGTTTGATATGTGGGGCGGATGGTATGAAGACGAGCGTTATCTGAATGTTCTGCGCCGCTGTCAGGAAATTACCGCCGAGGCTATGGAGCATGACCGTGTCAGCAGAAGCGAAATTGCGGTTTTTGTGGATGAGCGGGCATTCAGCCGCGACGGTGTCGATGGAAATCTGAGTTATTCCATCCGACGGACACTTGGCATGATCGGTGCACCGTACGATATCTATCTGATCTGCGATTATGAAATGGTGAAAGCGCGGTATAAAGCACATATCTTTATTCAACCGGCGCCGACGGAGAAACTGACATCTGCCATCGCCGATGCCGCTGAATACGCACTTGTCCTCACGCCAAAGGAAATCGACATATCCGCAGACGCTCTGCGCACCTTCTGTGAGGCTTGCGGTGTCCATATCTTTTGTCCCGATACGGTGGTGTATCGCTGTGGAGATTATCTCTTTATCCATACCTGCAAAGACGGCGAACATGTTCTGAATATTCCCGACGGTATGGTTCTGCGCGAGTTGTTCAACGATACGGAATGTATGGGAACACTGACCATGCACATCGGGGAGAGTCATCTTTTCTCTGTCACACAGAAATCGGAATAAGGAGGCAGAACCATGTATCAGAGTCGATATCATTTTTCGGGCGGTCATATCTCCATTGCGCTGGATGCACTGTCGGGAGAACTGCTGGAACTGCACGATCTGAGAACCGGTGAGAACTTTATCAAAAATTCGATGTTTTCCGCACCCCAGCCGCTGATTCTGACGACAACGGACGGCAAGCGACTGTACCCGCCGAAGACAAGCCAGATTCTCTCCGATCCTGCGCTCCGCTGTGAAATTACCTCGGACGGCAATACCGTGACTGTGCATTATGCGTATCTGACAGATGGGGAAGCGGTGTATCCCGCAGATGTTGCTTATACGATTGCGTTTGACGGAAACTGCAGTCACTGGCGGCTGTACCTTTCCGATACAAAAGGGATTGCACAGGTACGTTTTCCCTGCATCAACGGCATTTACCTTGGTGAGAACTGGGAAGACGATGTCCTGTATTATCCGAACACCGCCGGTCAGCGATTTGAAAATCCCATTGATTACTTTGCGCGCCCGATGCGTCACATCCAATGGCGGTGGCAGGAATACCGTTACCATTACGCCTATGAGAGCTGCTGCGGATGGAAAAATGAAGACGGCATGTATGCCATGCGTGCGGTTTACCCCGGCGGGCTGTCCATGTCGTATCTTGACTATGCGGACGGGTACAGCGGTTTCTATTTTGCAACACACGCAGAAACTCCGTCGCTTGTTTGGCTTGGTGCGGCAACACCGGGACCCGACAATCCCTGTATGTGCTTTTATGCACAGTATGAAATGACCTCCGAGGGCGGCGAATGGTGCTCGCCCGACACGGTTGCGGCAGTACACGGCGGAGACTGGCATGAAGGTGCCGATCTGTACCGCGCCTATAAGATGCCGTTGCTCGATGCGGGACTTTCCCATCCGTCCTGGTTTGATTCCGATGTGGGACTGCTCGCACACTATGATTTCAAATATCAGAACGGCGGTGTTGTCCATACCTACCGCGACATTCCCGCACTCAAAGAGCAGGCAAAGCGGTTCGGTCTGAAGCACCTGTTGTACTCCGGCTGGCACAAGGACGGATTTGACAACGGGTTCCCGCAGTATTTTGCGGACGAGGACCTTGGAACCGATGACGAACTGCACGACGGCTGTGTCTGCGGAGACGATAAAATTCATTCCACCTTTTATATCAATGCCCGCATTGCCAATGTCAAGTATAAAGACATTTCCGACCGCGTCATCATCAACCGAGACGGTTCACAGGCGCTCGAGCGTTACGGCAATGCAGGAATTACGTTTGGCTGTATGTGTCCCGCTTCTCCCGGATGGCAAGGGGAAATGCACGACATTCTTGACCGTGCGCGCAATCGGTATGCCGTGGACGGTGTGTATCTGGACTGTCTGTCGGCGGCAGGTCGGTACTGTTTTTCCAAGGAGCACGGTCATGCGGTCGATGATTGGTGCTGCGGCTATAAAAAGATATTGACCGACGCTGCACCCTTGAATCTGGTTCTGATGGCAGAGCATGTCTGCGATGAATACGGACCGTATCTTGCAGGACAGCTGACACAGAGCTTCTTTAACCTGAAAAACGCAGTGTTCCCGGAGCTGTACCGCTATACGTTCCCCGAGCATACGCTGATTGATATGCTGTATCCGTCCAAGAATCTCGCGATGCGTCCTGTCTTTGTGGAACAGAATTCCGATCGGCTGATGCGGACTTCGTTTGTCGACGGTATGTATTTCTGGATTTACGATCTTGATGATGACAACACGTTTGAGCGCGATCCCGAACAGCTTGAGAAGCTGAAGGACGTGATCCGTCTGCGCAGATTCTGGCTGGAAACCTTCGGAAAGGGCATCTTCCGCGATACGGTAGGACTTGCCGATCTGCCGACCGATGCAGGTTGTCTGGTTCGTAGATATGAAATGGATGACGGTCTTTTGATTGCCGCGGCAAACGGAACAGGTTCGGATCAGCGCGTGACCGTTCTCACCGATCACCCGATGCAGGCGACCGCATATACTGCGGACTGCACGGATGGATTTGTACTTGACAGCGAGGAAACTGACCAAGGTATCATTCTCACGCTTCCACGAAACGAATATGCCGTGATACGGCTGATACAATCTTGAGGAGGATTCATTATGAAGAAACATACCTGGCTCTCTCTGCTTCTGCTGACAGCGATGCTGACTGCATCCTGCGGCGGACAAACAACAGAACCCGCAAACACCGCCGATGATGTCGTCGATGCGACCGCAGCAACAGACGCTGTCACCGATGCGGAAGCGCGCATCACGCTTGATATGAGCGGCAAGGATTACGGCGGTGCCGAATTTCATATCGTCAACTATGACAATGTGACCGATAATCAATGGGTTGGCATCCCCGATGATATCTTCTGCGAAGAAGAAACGGGCGATCTGCTCGGTGATGCGGTCTATCAGCGCAACCGCGCCGTGGAGGAAGCACTCAATATCAAGATCACGTCGGAGAAGATGGCGGCGGGCGTGATTACCGGAAATATCGGCAAGAGTGTCATGGCGGGCAACACCGATTATGACGCGGTTTTTACCACAATGATTCAGATTCCCAATTTCATCAACAGCGGCATTGTCACAGACCTTTACACGCTCGATGGACTCGATTTTTCCTACTCCTGGTGGGATCAGAACTCCATTGATTTGATGACCGTATCGGATCGACTGTTCTCGGTTGTTTCGGATATCACATTTATTGATAAACTTGCGTGCATCGCGATGTTTTTCAATAAGGATATGGCAGAACAAAACGATGTCGGCGATCTTTATGCCATGGTTGACAGCGGTGACTGGACGTATGATACGATGCTGTCGCTTTCCCGTGATGTTTCTCGTGACATCAACGGTGACGGTGTGTTTGATACGGCAGACTCGTACGGATTGTCTTCGCAGAATGACTTTGTTTATTTTATGCTCCATTCCGCCGGCGTTCGCATCTGCGAAAACACCAAGGATGACCTTACATTTGCACTCGGAAAAGAACGTGCCATTGATGTTCTGGAAAGCACGTTTGAGTTGATGAATGACAAACAGCGCTTCTTTAACCGTCAGACATACAATATGACTGTTGCGGATGGCATCAATATGATGATTGACAACCGTACTATGTTCCTTGCGCGTCCCTTGCAGACGGTTATGGTGCTTCGCGACATGAAGGCGGATTTCGGTATCATTCCGTTCCCCAAATATGAGGAAAATCAGACATCCTATCATACCCCTGTCAATCCCTATCCCGCAACCGCACTGGTTGTTCCGCGGGTAATCGAAGATCCTGCGCAGACAGTCGATGTACTGCAGCTTCTGGCTTGTGAATCGTACTATGAGGTCATTGACCCGTTCTATAATCTGGTGCTGGACACCAAGCTGGTACGTGATGAACAGGCGGCGAAGATGCTGGATATCATCTTTGACTCGCGCCTATATGATATGGGTATGATCTGTAATTTCGCGGACATTTTCGGAACGCTTGTACAATCAACCGGCAGCGTTGCCGCTTCCCTTGTGGAATCCAATGAATCTAAAGTGCAGAAGGAAATTGATAAATTCCTTGAAAGCATTTCAGATTATGAAGAATAACATTTTCAGGAGGAAATTGACATGAAAACACAAAAACAAATCCTTGCGATGCTGCTTCTGGCGTCTGCGCTGATCACCGCTTCCTGCGGTTCCGGCGATACGACGACATCCGACACGGCATCTGCTGTGACCGAAGCACAGACTTCTGCGGAAACGCTGTCTCCGCTCGATCAGACCATTGCATCGCTTCCGATAAAAGACTATGGCGGATATGAATTCACGATCATGGATCGCAGTACCGATCATATTCCGTGGGAAACCTACGACGTATATGCAGAAAGTGAAAACGGCGATGCAATCAATGACGCGGTTTATAAGCGCAACCGTATTCTGGAAGAGCAGTTCAACATCAAGATTGCCGAATCCCCCATCCAGTATCCGGCAGACAATATGCAGAAGCTCATCATCGCAGGTGACGATACCATCGACGTATTCATGGACGGTCTGAACGCACTGACCAAGATGACCATCGGCAATATGCTGTATGACTATAATGACATCTCCGAGATTCAGCTCGATCAGCATTGGTGGGATCAGCAGATGCGTACCGAGCTTTCCGTCAACGGAAAGTGCTTCTTTGCGACCGGCGATATTTCCGTCATGGACAATGAAGCAACCTGGTGTATTCTGTTCAACAAGAAGATGATCGAAGATTACGATCTCGACGACCCGTACACGCTCGTCAGAGAAGGTGTCTGGACGATCGACAAGATGTATGAAATGGCAAAATCGGTTACCAAAGACCTTGATGGTGACGGCAAGATGGGCAAGGCTGACCAGTTTGGCTTCCTGACTGAAATCTACAACGTATATGCACTGTGGGTCGGCGGCGATAATATGATCATCGAAAAGGACGAGAATGGCCTGCCGGTCTCCGCGTTGTACAACGAGCGCAGTGCAACTGTCTATGATAAGGTTGTAGAATTTACGTTTGATGAGAGTGTATCCGCTATCGCGGGCAGAAACGTATTCCCGGCATACAGCGATATGAATGTCTGCTTTACCGAAGGCCGCGGTCTGTTTGATTACGGTGCGATGGCACTTGTTTCCGACTTCCGTGAAAGCGAGACCGATTTCGGTATTCTGCCGTCTCCCAAGCTCGATATGACGCAGGAGCGTTACTGCAACACCTTCTCTCCGTATAACCTGATGGCATACGCAATTCCCGCAACTGCTTCCGATGTTTCCCGCGTAGGTACGATTCTGGAAGCAATGGCACAGGTTTCCGAACACATTCTGACACCGGCGTACATGGACGTTTCGCTTGTCGGTAAATTCATTCGTGACAATGAATCCGAGGAGATGATCAATCTTCTGCTTGCGACCCGCAGCTATGACCTCGGTGCGATCTATCAGTGGGGCAACAGCTTTTCCATCTTCAACAATGCTACCAAATCGAGAGTTGGTACGTTTGCATCGCAGGTTGAGAAGAATGCGAAGTCTCTGAACAGTGCAATTCAGAAATATATCGATGAACTGAACGCAGCTGAATAAAATCAATAAACAGAAAAAAGGATATCCGTAACACAAATGCGGATATCCTTTTGATTTATAAAGTTGTTATATAGAACAGCGGTAAAATAAATACGATTATTTGAGCTGCTTGAGTTTTGGTCCGGCAAAGCGAATGAGAAGGGTTCCCAGAACACCGCAGGACAGAAGCTCACCGATGCCGACCGTCAAAAATAAGAACCACAGCGCATCGGGAACACCGTAGGCATATTGCAGCACAAACGGCACAATGACCGTATTGGCAATGGACGGCGGAACCCACGCAAGGGCGGTGCCGGCACGAGGTACACGGCGCAGAAGCCATGTGCCAAGAGCACCGAGCAGGGTCGCGATACTGCCAAAGACAATATCCCAGATCACGGCTCCCGTCAGGGTATTGGCGAGAATACATCCGATGAACAGACCTGCGACACATCCCGGTGCATAAATGGCAGGAACGATGGCAGGAAGTACGGTCAGTGCCTCGGATAATCGAAGCTGGATGACGCCGCTCGACAAACCGAGCAGAGCGGCAACATAGGTCAGGGCGACGTAAAGGGCTGCGATGAGGGCTCCGTATGTCATCATACGGATTTTGGTGCGATTTTGTTTCATATACAGTTTTCTCCCGTAGTTTTGTTTATTGTGAGGATGGTTTCGAACTCACGTAATATTATTATATCACAGAATGGAGCAGATTGCAAGACGATTTCTGAAATTCGGTGCGGCACAAAACGAAAAATTTTCAAATCTCGGAAACCCTCTTGACAAACAGCGGCAAATACGATATATTTAACGAAAGGAAAACGGCGATGCAGCAGCTGCCGTTTCGGAAAAGAGGTTATACTGTACCGATGAAAACTGTATTACTGCCCGATAATCTGCCGTATTACCGTGCCAATCTGCATTGTCATTCCACGGTATCGGACGGCAGAAAATCGCCTGATGAATTAAAGGAATTTTACAAAGAACACGGCTATCAGATCATTGCGTATACCGACCACGAAAAGCTTGTCACGCACAACGATCTGACCGACGATACCTTCCTTGCGCTCAATGGCTATGAAGCAGGAATCAACGAAGACGGGGACGTGCATTGGAGCCGCCGCAAGGTTTGCCATCTGTGTTTGATCGCCATGACACCCGATCAAACCGAACCTGCGCCGGAAGACTCTCCGCGTACCTATCAAGGGGAATGGATCTCCGACTTTGCCAAGAATGCCCGTGACGCGGGATTCTTTATCACCTACAACCATCCTGTATGGTCGCTGGAAAGCTATCCGCAGTACAGTACCTATCATAACATGAACGCGATGGAAATTGTCAACTTTGCATGTCAGATCGAGGGCTATGACGATGACAACGGACATTGCTATGATGATCTCCTGCGCGGCGGTGAGCGGCTCTTCTGCATTGCGGCGGACGACAATCACAATGCAATTCCCGACGACAGCACGGTATGTGATTCCTTCGGCGGCTATACGATGATTGCGGCAGAGTCACTTGATTATCGTGCCATCATGCAGTCCATGGCGCAGGGCAGATTCTATGCATCGTCCGGTACCTCCACGCACGTCGGTCCTGTCATTCGCTCGCTTGTCTATGAGGATGGTGTTGTGACAATCACCACAAACGATGTCCGCGAAATTGCGTATATCCCGGATTCCCGCCGCTGTTATCTGGTGCATGCTGCAGACGGCGAAACCATCCATACCGCCTCCTTCCGGGTTGCAGAGGATGAACGGTGGTTCCGTCTGGTTGTCGTTGACCGTGAGGGCTATAAAGCATATACCAACGCCTATTTCCCCGAAACATTCTGAAAATCAATTACTGTACATATCAAACATTCAAACAGGAGGAATTTATCATGACCTACACATGGAACAATCAAACCGTATCTCTGCAGTATGATCCTGCAAAAGCAGAACTGAACATTGCTGTCGCGTGCAGTGATGTCACATGGTCTTGGGAAGGTGCGCCGTTCTTCACGCTGTCTGACGGAACAACGCTGAACTTCACCGATGCACACTGTGAAAGCCGCGCTTACAAAACAGGTGTTGCCGACGGTGTCCGCGCAACGTACAGCCGTTTTGTAAAGGAAGACGGTACATTCTATCCTTATACCGTTGAAACGTATGTCTATCTCGATGTCGCATCGGGAGACTTGAAGACCGAAGTCCGTCTGGACGGTGATCAGAAGGGTGAGGTTGCGGCTGTAGCGTTCCCGCCGCGCATGAAATTCGATGCGGCAGAAGGTGAGGGCTATACCGTCCTGCCGCGTATGCAGGGTACGCTCGTCCCCGCAGGTCATCCGATTCACCATTGCGGCGGTGAAATCTTTGAGCGAGACGGCTACATTCCGATGTACGGTCAGGTGAAAAACGGATGCGGCTATACCGCGATCTACGCAACACCGTACGATGCGCGGTATGACCTCAAGGGTGAGGACGTGCTTCCGTACTTTGTCCCGTCGCTGGGGCTTATGGCATATAAGCGCGTGATGATCTTCTCGTTCTTTGCCAATGGCGACTTCAACACGATGGCAAAAAAGTACCGGGCATATCTTTCCGAGCGCGGTGAGCTTGTCACGCTGCGCGAAAAGATTCAGCGCAATCCGCGTGTTGCCGAGCTGATCGGTACGCCGATCGTTCATACGGGCAGCGCTGTTCACATCAGCCCGAAGTCCGATTACTACAACAAGGAAGACCCATCCAAAAACGACTACTGTACGCCGTTCTCCGAGACGGCAGACGCTCTGCGTGCGCTGAAGGAAAAGGGTGCCGACAAGGTCTATCTGCATCTGGACGGTTGGGGCTGTCACGGCTATGACAACCTCCATCCCGATCCGTTCCCAGTTAACGAGCTTGCAGGCGGTGCCGATGGTATGCGCGCGCTGCAGCAGACCTGCACCGAGATTGGTTACATGTTCGGTATTCATGACCAGTACCGCGACTACTATTATGACGCACCGTCGTTCTCCTTTGACAATGCCATCATGGAAATCGACGGCGGTCATCCGTATTGCTCCGTCTGGTACGGCGGTCCGCACAGCTTCCTTTGCGCAGAACTCGCACCCGATTACGTCCGTCGCAACTACAATACGTTTGAGGAGCTGGACATCAAGCTCGACGGCTCGTATCTCGATGTGTTCTCCGTTGTCCGACTGGATGAGTGCTTCAATCCCGACCATCCGATGACAAGAGAGCAGTGCGCAAAGGCACGCCGCGAATGTCTTGACATCCTCTCCGACCGCGGCATCATTCCGTCTTCCGAGGAAGTGCTTGGCTGTATTGTCAATTCACAGGTGCTCTGTCATCACGCGCCGTTCTTTACGTCCAATCTCGGCTCGTCGGAAGCCGTCAACGTCGGTATTCCGATTCCGCTGCTCAACCTCGTTTACCATGACTGTGTCGTGATCCCGTGGTTCGGTATGAAGCACAAGGGCGGCTGGGGCATTGCAGGCTCTGACCGCGGCTATCTGTGGGCGGTTCTGTGCGGCGATACGATCTATTACGATGTCCACTCCACGCAAGAAAACGTCGAATACGGTAAGATCGCGCTGGAGCTCAACCGCCGCGTGGCTCTCTGCGACCTCGTTTCTCATGAATTTGTCGACGGCAATCCGAGAGCACGCCGCTCTGTCTTCTCTGATGGCACGGTCGTTGTCGCTGACTTTGATGCGGATACATTTGAGATTACGTATCCCGACGGTGAAGTTGTGAGAGGATGAGATAAAAGCCTCCCTCTTGGGGATACGATAGTATCCCTGTGGGAGAGTGGCACGCAAAGTGTGACGGAGGGAGTGGTCTTTTAGCCATCCGAGAAATGCCGTTATCATAAAATGCAAATCTTATATACTCATCATAGATTTGTCAAAGATTTTGCCAAAAAGGTGGTTTTCTGCGATGAGAATAATCCTAAACATACTCAAAGATGCACTTGTGTATTGGTTACAAATTGCTATTTATATTTGGCCGGCTTTCTTATTGGGCAACGGTTTTTTCGGTCTGATCGTTTATTTCATTTTGAACAGCTCATGTGCCCAAATCACCGAAATTGCTTCCAGTATTTTGATACTTTGTGTGCTCTTGTTTGTCTTTGCATATAAAAAAGCATACAAAAAAGAAGAATTCCACGGAATTAGTTTATTGATTTCCATGATACTTGCGGCAGGATTGCAGTTGCTCTATGCGAGACTATTTCGTTTTGCAGTGTATACAGGTGCCGGGGCATATTATCTTGCTCACTATCTTTACGATCCGACAAGAAGCGTTGCCTATTATGAAGTGCCCGCGTCTCTGTATATTGCTTCCATGCTTGCAGTATACCCGTTGTATATCATATCTGTCATTTTGGGAGAATATCTTGGAAAAAAGAAACGCGTGCAGGAACGTGCTTATTTGACCAAATCGATTCCATCCTGAATAGAATCAAATGCCATCATTTACAGCAGGAAAGAATCAGAAACAAGGAGCAATTTATGGATTTATATGTAGCAGTCACCGGTTGTGACACCAATCCCGGTACCAAAGACGCTCCGTTTGCAACGCTTGCAGCGGCACGCGATGCTGTCCGTACATGGAAGCAGAACGGTTTGTCGGAGCCTGTCATGGTGTACGTCGGTGCGGGAGAATACCGTATGGCAGGTATTGTCTTTGATGAGCGCGACAGCGGTACAGCGGACTGTCCGATCACCTATGCAGCCGATGGTGAGGTCATTCTGCACGGCGGCATTTCGGTCGGACGGGATGCATGGCAGATGCCGGATGAGGCGATGGCATCACGTTTTTGTGACGATGCGCGTCCGCATATCCGCATGATTTCTCTTTCCGCACTCGGCATGACACGCGAGGATTGGGGTGAGGAGATCGCTATCGGTGCCTATGAAACCTCCGCAAGATATGACGATGCGCCAAAAGGCTGTGGATGTGAGTTTTTCACCGGCGGCAGACGTATGATCAAGGCACGTTATCCCAATGCACCTGCCTTTGCACAGCTTGAGGCGGTCATGGATGTCGGTGATGTCAGAGAATTTCCGCCGCAGAACTATCATCGGGACTGGTTTGAAAGACGAAACCACCGCGGAGGAGCCTACATCATTGACCGTACAGCGGCAAAACGTGCAGAAGGCTGGAAAAATCCGGACGGTGCATGGATGTTTGGCTACTTCTATTGGGACTGGGCAGATTCATCAACACCTGTGACCTTCAAGCTGGAAAACCGTGTGGTCTATCCGAAGTTTGTGTCGGGATTTGCCGCACGGGCAGGCGCGAATTACTATTTTTACAATGTCCCTGAGGAGCTTGACTGTGAGGGTGAATGGTATCTTGACCGTGAAACCGGAAATCTGTATTTCTGGCCGTGGGAAGATGCGGAAATGGCAGATTTTTCCTGCCGCGGTGCGTCGCTGATTTCCTGTCATGATACACAGTATATGACATTTTCCGGCTTTACCGTCATGGCAACCATGGGAGACGGTATCATAATCCATGGCGATGATATGCGTCTGGAGCGACTGACAGTCAAAAATATTGCCGGTACTGCGATCCGGATCAACGGATATCGCAATACGGTGACGGACTGTGAGATTACACGGACCGGAAAGGGCGGTATTTATGTCACAGGCGGTGACCGTGCGGCGCTGACACCCGGTCAAAACCGTGTAACCAACAACTACATTCACGACTTTTCGGAAATTTATCTGACGTATCAGGGCGGCATCGATCTGTGCGGTGTCGGCAATATCGCCGATCACAACGAGATCTGCGGATCCCCGCACTCGGCGATCTTCTACGGTGGAAATGACCATCTGATCGAGTATAACGACATTCACGATGTGGTACTGCTGTCCTCGGATGCCGGTGCGATCTATGCCGGCTTTGACTGGGCGGCACATGGATGTGTTGTCCGTTATAACCGCCTGCGTGACATTGGTGCAAACGGTTTCACGCCCGACGGCATTTACTGGGACGACGGTCATTCCGGTCAGACGGCGTACGGCAATATTCTCATCAATGTCAAAAAGTTCAGCGTCCTTGTCGGCGGTGGCAGAGAAAACACTGTTCGGGGCAATCTGATCGTCGACAGCGGACGTGCGGCACTGCAGTATGACGATCGAAACCGCGACGGGTTTGTCCACGGAGGCTGGGCACGCGCGGCAACGAATACACCCGATGCACCGCATTGGCAGCATCTTGCCGCCGTTCCGTATCGGGAGGAACCGTGGTGTTCGCGCTATCCTCTGCTGCAGAAGATCAAGACCTCGTTTGAAACGGACCACGATGATATCGACTTTCCGATCAATCCCGCGTATTCCTGCATGCGTGACAATGTTGTCATTGCTCCGCGCGGTGCAATGTATGAAATCGCAGAATCGGTTTATACCTATTCCGAGGTGATTGACAATACATTGTACGATACCTATGAGGCGGCAGGATGGGATGCGGAAACGGGCTGGTTTGTTCCCGACAGTATGGTTTTGAAGCTGCATCCTGCGATTGCCGCAATTCCCGTTTCGGAAATCGGACGGAAAAAGTAACCATTAACTATTATGCTCCCACACAAAGCAGGAATTGGTTCTGTGTGGGAGCAAGGTTTTTCAGATGGTATTTGATTTTGGGTTGTCAATGGACAGAATACCGGCGGCACTGTTCCGATCAAGATACAGTATGAAATCGGGATGCGTTTTCAGAAGCGTCGCGGGAACGAGATTCGTAACTTCCTTTGCACGAAGCGTCTTCTCGACCGCATCTGCCTTGACAGCGTACGGAACGCAGGAAACAATACGCTTACACTGCATGATCTGATATGCGGTCATCGATACCGCCTGTTTCGGTACGTCGTCCATCGATGTAAACCATCCCTCGCCGAGCTGCTGTTTCTTGCAGGTTTCGTTGAGATTCACGACAATATAGGCTTCCTGCGTTTCAAAATCAGCGGGCGGATCGTTGAATGCGATGTGTCCGTTTTCACCGATGCCGATCAGACCGATATCGATCGGTTCACGGCGGAGCTCTTCTGTCAATTGGGCGATGTTTTCCTTTGTTCCGTCGACAAAATGGACGGCGGCAAGCGGCTCAACTTTGCCAACAAAGCGCTCCTGCAAATACTTACGGAAGGATGCCGGGTGGGTAACGGGCAGACCGATGTATTCATCGAGATGGAACATCTCCACGCACTCCCACGCAATCCCTTCTTCTTTGGTCAGCGCCTCCAGCGTATCAAACTGGGACGCTCCCGTGGACAGCACAATGCGCGCATGTCCTTTTTCGGCAATGACCGTGCGCAGAACCTCGGCAATGTGATGTGCGGCACTTTTTCCGAGTGCGTATCGGTCGTCAGCAATACGGATTTCCATGATGATCCTCCTTGATTGGGTTCTAATGATTCTGCTTTTATTATAACGCGGCGGCAAAGGATTGTCAAGGGAAAATTGTCTGTCAGAGGAGAAATACGTGATTGTCTGTACTTGACAAAGTCGGGGGTGTGTGATATAATGAGCACAACGGAGAAATCCAATTGTGATCGTAATTCAAACAGGAAATGAGGTATACTTATGAAAACAGTCAAAGACAAATATCTGGTCGTCGGTGCTGACTTTGCGGGTTATCCGCTGAAAGAGGCTGTCTGTGCGCATCTGCGTGAAAAGGGCTGGAAGATCACCGACCTCGGTGTCACCGATCCTACGGTGGAGGACACCGAGAATATGTTCCACCGCGTGGGCTTACGCGTCGGTGCACAGATTTCCGAGGGCAACTTTGAACGTGCACTGCTGTTCTGCGGTACCGGTATGGGTATCCATATCGCCGCATCCAAGTGTCCGCGCGTCCATGCGGGTGTTGTCGAAAGTGTTCCCGCGGCGCTGCGTGCCATTACCGGCAACGGCGTCAACGTCCTTGCCATGGGTGCGTTCTACGTCGCGCCTGCGATGGGCTGTGACATTGCCGATGCGTATCTGAATGCAGAGCTCGGTTCCGGCTATGAATGGTGGTACAACTTCTATGAGTTCCACAAGCTGGCAATGGATGAACTCGATGCGTTCGACTACGAAGCATACAAGGCAAACGGCTTCAAGATGGAGCATCTCGGCGATTATCCGCTGAAGCTGGAAAAGAAGCCCGAATAATTCTCTCTGAAAAATCACAGGACTGCCGCAAGTGCAATGCTTGCAGCAGTCCGATTTTTTATCTGTATGTTATCCTTTGTAATGACGGTATTTTTCAACGGCATCGAGCACCGCCGCCATGTTTTCCAGCGGCATGTCGTAGTTGAATTCGACATTCAGACCAAGTCCGCCTGCGGGCATGTACAGCGATTCGACACATTCACCGACATGGTCAAACAACTGGGAACGGGTTGCCAGCGGGAACAGCTGTCGGTCGAGGTCGAGATTGATCGTGATGATCTGTTCTTTTCTGCAGACACGGACGAGATTGTCAAGCCCGTTGGCGCGGTACTGCGGATTGATGATATCAACGCCGCACCGGACAAGATCGGGCATGATTTCATAAATACAGCCATCCGTGTGCATATAGATGATTTGATCGGGCTTGTATGCCTTGATCATGCCGTACAGCTTGCGGTAGCACGGACCGAGATACTTGCGCCATTTTTCTGCACCGATTGCAAGCCCTTTCTGCATACCGAGATCGTCGCCGAAGTAAACAATATCTCCCATGCGCGGCAGAATCGCGGCAACTTGATAGAGATTGTATTCCAGCACCTTATCGATCAGCACCTCAATGGTCTTGTCTTCTTCGGCAAAATAAATCATCGCGTCCTCAAAGCCGCAGAGATCGAGCAGGCGCAGATACATAAAGCCGTGCGGTAAACGTCCGCTGCGGTTCGATGGAATCTGCAGGGTATAGACATCTTCTTCGCATGTCACCGGATGTCCCGTGACGATGGCTTCATTGCCGTCATGAAGATTGCTCCATACACAGTTCCATTCATCAATGTAGGTACCCTTGTGGTAGCTTGCGGGGAGATTTTCGATGATCTTTGACAGATCCTTTTTCATTCCGCCGAAAAACTGCGGATAGTCGTCAACCAGCCGCTGCAGTTCCTCGCCGTATTTCAGCCATGCGGCGGGCAGAATGCCGATATCGACCGGAATGGTTTCGGGATACTGCATGCGGCAGGCTTGTATCAGATTAGACATATCATTATGACCGTTGCTTTCATTCGATGAAAGCATCCTTCCCTATGATTCAATGCTGTTAACTGAACATTGACAGCATTGCCATATGATTGAGTGTGATGAAGCATCAAACGTGCTTCATCCAGTAGACCGAATCGTCGACCCAGCGTTCGACCTGTGCATCGTCATAACCCGGATTGCCGCGGGAGGTCAGCCAGTTGCCGAGTGCGACACCGTGCGGGCCGCGCGGATAGATGTGCATCTCAAACGGAACCTTCTTTGCAGAAAGTGCTTCCGCCATATAGAGCGCATTTTCGACGGGAACCACGCTGTCCTCTGCCGTGTGCATTAAGAACGCAGGAACGGTGTTTTCGTCGATGTGCTTTTCGATGGAGTAAAGGTCCAGCTGCTCGTCGGTCGGTTCGGTCGTGCCAAGGATGTTGTAGAACGAACCCTTGTGTGCCATCTGACCGGCAGAGAGAACGGCATAGCAGAGCACCATGCCGGCAGGCTTGTTCTTGCCGTGGGGAAGGCCTGTCATCGCGTCAACGCTGTCCATGTGCCAGAGCGTACCGAGGGATGCGGAGAGGTGACCGCCGGCAGAGAATCCGACACAGAAAACGCGGTCGGGATCAATGCAGAATTCCTCCGCATGATCCTTGATGTATGCCATAGCGAGGGAAGCATCGGCAAGCGGACGCGGGAAAACTGCCTTTTTGCCGACAGAATACTTCAGAACAAACGCATTGACGCCGCGTGCCAGATATGCAAGGGCAATCGGTTCACCCTCGCGGTCATCGCAGACACAGCCGTAGCCGCCGCCGGGAATGACGAGCATCGCATCGCGCGTCTTCCAGGTTTCATCGGCAACATAAGCCGTCAGCGTAATATCGGGATCGTCGTCCCTAAGATGGATTACTTGATATTTCATGGAGAATCTCCTTGTTTATGGAAAAAACAGCGCCGGGAAGACGCTGTTTTTCGCTTTTGATTACTTGTATTCGGGGAGCCAGCCGGTATGTGCTTCGATGAGGTCGTCACACATCGCAACAATCTGGTCGATGGTCAGCTCGGAGGAGCAGTGCGGGTCGAGCATTGCAGCCTGATAGATGGCTTCCTTCTTCTTGGTGACAGCGGCTTCGATGGTCAGCAGCTGAACATTGATGTTGGTCATGTTCATCGCTGCGAGCTGGGTCGGAAGCTTGCCCTGCCAGCACGGCTCAATACCGGTCTTGTCGACGAGACAGTTGACCTCGACACATGCTTCACGCGGCAGGTTTTCGATGACACCGCCTGCATTGGAGACGTTTGCGCAGATCTTGATCGGTACATTGGTCGTCATTGCTTCCATGATGTAGGATGCAAATTCGTGGGTTCTGGTGTGGGAAACGTCGCCTGTGAGGTACTTTTCGCGGTCGTTCTTCCAGCCTGCGATCTGATTGACGCAGCGGCGCGGATATTCATCCAGCGGAATGTTGTAGCGGTCGATCAACTCGGGATACTTGGACTTGATGAAGAAATTGTTGTACTCTGCATTGTGCTCGGAGGATTCGGTGCAGTAGTAACCGAGGCGGCGGATATATTCGTAGCGAACGAGGTCATAGCAGTCGGACTTGCCGGCGTCTGCTTCTGCCAGCTTTGCAAATGCCTTTTCCTTGATGGCGGGATAAAGGTCGGTACCGTCAGCGTCTTCGATTTCGAGCAGCCATGCCATGTGGTTGATACCGGCGATGCGTTCACGGATCGGTTCGGTGTACGGGATGCCCAGACCGTCGAGGATGCCGCGGGAGCAAACCTGCGTGGAGTGGCACAGACCGATGGTGTTGATGGGCGTGAAGCGCTGCATATAACCTGCGAGCATTGCCATCGGGTTGGTGTAATTGAGGAACCATGCGCGCGGGCAAACTTCCTGCATGTCGCGTGCGAAGTCTTCGAGAACGGGGATGGTGCGGAGTGCACGGAAGATCCCGCCGATACCCATGGTGTCAGCGATCGTCTGACGCAGACCATACTTCTTGGGGATTTCAAAGTCAATGACGGTGCAGGGCTCATAGCCGCCGACCTGAATGGCATTGACGACAAAGTTTGCATCGCGGAGCGCGTCCTTACGGTTTTCGACACCGAGGAACTTGGTGATCGTTGCGCGGCCTTCGTTAATGTTCTTGTTCAGCGCATTGATCATGATGTAGGATTCTTCCAGACGTTCTGCGTCAATGTCGTAAAGCGCGATTTCAAAGTCACGCAGTGCAGGGGAGAGCATGGAGTCGCCGAGGACGTTCTTTGCAAAAACGGTCGAGCCGGCACCCATAAATGTAATTTTTCCCATGGTGTGTTTCCTTTCGGTTAATAATTTGGTTGATATTAGTATAACATATTTTTTTGTGTTGTGCAAGGGGGTTTTGGAAAATTGTATCACACCGTGTCTGCGATATGTCAAACACGCAAAAACCTTGACAGCGTTTGCCCGAAATGGTATACTGACTCGGTACACGGAAAGAAAACAAAAAAATCAGGAATTTTCAAAAATAAATGTCACAAAATCCAACTTTTTCCGACTGATTGATTGAAGGGGAGGTGATCGCTATGACAGACCATCGTTGGCTTGGCGAAACAACGGAGCGGTATTACAAGGAAATCTACTGTTACTGTCGCAGACATGTGAACACCGATGATACTGCGTATGAACTGACGCAGACGGTATTTCTGCGGTTATGTGAGAACTATCGGGCGGTAGAACGCGCAAGTGTGCGTGCATGGCTGTACCGCGTGGCAAAGAATGTCTGCGCCGACCATTATCGTCAGACTTATCGCACACAGGAGTGGAATACGGATATACCTGTGGACGAATGTGAAGATGCTCTTGTCAGGTCAGATGCCGCCATTGCGCAGTTTGAATTTTCCGATGCGCTGTCCGAGCTTTTGGCGCATTTGACGGAATCGGAGCGGGAGCTTTTTTGTGATCGGTATCAGAGAGGGCTTTCCTATGAGGAACTGGCAGAGCAGATGCAGATGCATCCGGCAGCCGTGCGGAAGCGGTGTTCGCGGATGCAGAAAAAACTGATGAAGTATATCAGACTGCTGTTATCGATCTTTTGTTTCTAAACAAATCATGGAAAATTTTCAAAAAAACGGTCACAAAGCAAACAAATTTCCGACTTATTGATTGAACGGAGGTGTAGTTCAAATGAAATTCAATTCCAATCTAATGAACGAAGAAAAACGAAACGCATTACGGATGGCGCTGATTCAGAGAATCGACGCGGCACTGGATGCAAAGGAGCCCGACATGGACACAGTCGATCTGTGCACAAAGCTGCTTGATGCGCTGGAGCAGGGCAGCTGTCAGCCGAGCGGCAGACGGATGCGGCGGGAGCTTGCACGACTTGCCCAAGAAATCGATTATGTTCCGCAGGCACATGCCTTGGTGCAGACAAAACCGATGACAGTACGCAGGGCTTTGGTCGGTGCGGCGGCGGTGTTTATGTGCCTTTTGCTGCTTCCGATCACGGTGATTCTATTGCGCGGCGGCAGTCAGGGACTGACCGGGCAGGAACCGGCGGAAACGTCACCTGCTGCGGCAGAAACCGCAGAACCGGCAGTCAACGAAGGTGTGACCTTCCGGCGCGGAGACCGTACTGCACAGTATGACAGCCTCGCTGCGTGTCTCGATCAGGAGATGCCGGAGCTTTACTATCCGACGGTATTCCCCGATAACATGAAGCCGACATCGGTTATAGTGACCGAGAATGGTGAGGAAGTCTGTACAACAATTTGTTTGGGCGATACACCGTACAGTATTTCGGTTTTTCCGTGGTTCAGTGAAAAAAATTCAGCGGCAAAGGAAAGCGGCTATGAAAAAGGCGTTCTGAGCAATTGGATTGACGATGCGCCATTTTTGATGATGGAAGCAAACGGTGCATACGAAGACGATGTCTACCGCCTGTTCGTCCACATTGATTATCTTGTGTATGAGTTCTGTACAGCAGATGAGGCATCTGCACATGCGATGGTGAAATCTCTTTGCCGTGCGGATACCGACCACATCCATGCATGGGAAGCCGAAGCCTATATCATTGAGATACCGAGTGAAGAAGACCCCTTGGCTTCGGAACGGCATGTATGGAAAGAATGTTCCATCTGCGGTACGGTGGAGTCCACACTGCCGCCGGATTTTGAACCGACATGGAAAAATGCGGAAGCGACCGAGCATGTCCATGAATGGAAAACCTATATCATTGAGATACCGAGTGAAGAAGACCCCTTGGCTTCGGAACGGCATGTATGGAAAGAATGTTCCATCTGCGGTACGGTGGAGTCCACACTGCCGCCGGATTTTGA